>NZ_WBKS01000113.1:0-20278 GCF_008868145.1 Micromonospora sp. AMSO1212t | reverse complement strand
GGGCTACAGGCGGTGGCCCTGGGGGTCTCGGGCGATGATGCCGTCCAGCGGGGTTCCCGGAGTGAGCGTCTCCGGATCGAACCAGAAGATCACCACCTCGGGGTCCTCGCTCCACCTGGCCAGCTTCGCCTCGACCTGCCGGCCGTCGACTGTCCCGACGATGCGTGCCGCCGGGCCGACGAAATAGCCGAACGTCGGTATCGACGTGTCGGTGGGCACTCGCTGCTGGTCGTACCCGATCTCGTGGAACCCGGCCCGGCGGTCGCTGCCGGACACGTCGTTGACCAGGAAGTCGGAGGTCAGGTGGCCGTCCGGCGCGCGCCGCCCGGCGACCAGGCCGATCGTCACGCGCGGCAGTTCCGGCACGTCGACCGGGACCATGAAGAACACGCGCGCGTCGGCGCCGTACCGGATGCCGCTGTCCACCACCGTCCCGAGCGGCCGCAGCGGCGACTCGGTCGGGGCCGGCGCGGCGGTCGGCGTGGGTGGGGGAGTGCCGGTGGACGCGGTGGCGACCGGCTCCCCGGCCGGGAGGTCCGGCGGGCCGGGCCGCGTCGCCACGGCGTCGACCCCGACGGCCACAGCGATGGTTGCCACCGCCGCCGCGACCCCGGCGCCGATCCGCCGGCGGCGGCGCAGCCGACGTCCCCGGCGCATGATGTCCGCGATGTCCAGGCCGTCGGCCCGCTCGGTCGCCCGCATCGCGCGGCGCAGTTCGTCCATCTCGGTCACCGGCACGTCTCCTGCGGTCGAGGCGCGGACAGACCGGCGGTACGCAGCTTCTCCAGCGCCCGGGACGAGGTGCTCTTGACGGTGCCGACGGACACGTCGAGTTCGCGGGCCACCTGGGCCTCCGGCAGGTCGAAGTAGTGGCGCAGGACGACGACGGCGCGTTCGCGCGCGGTGAGCGTGCCGAGCGCGGTGACCAGCCACCGCCGCGTCGCCACCTCCTCGGCCATGTCGCCGCCGCGCCGCTCCGGGAGGTCGTCGCTCGGGTACTCGCGGATCGGCCGCCGCCAGGTGTCGACGAGGTGGTTCACCAGCACCGACCGGGCGTAGCCGTACGGGTCGCCGTTGCGGATCCGGGACCAGGACGCGTACGTGCGCACGAGCGCGGTCTGGGCGGCGTCCTCGGCGTGGTGGTGGTTGCCGGTCATGAGGAAGGCGGCGTGCGTCAGCCGCGCGGAGGACGCCCGCGCGAACTCGACGAACTCCGCGTCACCCCGGGCCATGCCGGTCCTCTGCACCTCTCACCCCGGTAGGGACGTGCGAGACGCGGAAAAGGTTGAGTCCCCGCCGGACCAACTTTCGCGACGGGTCACCCGTCCTCATCCCCGCGCCCCCGACCGGGCGCCGAGGGGAGACGAGATGACCAGGACCGTGGAGCGGACAGGCGGCGGCGCGGCGGTGATCGCGCTGGCGGTGTCGCTGGCCGGCTGCACACCGGCGGTCGCCGACCAGCCCGCAGTCGCGCTGTCCGGGCCGGCCGGGCCGTCCGCCGCCGCGCCGGCCGCGTCGGCGGCGGCGCCCGCCCGGTCCCGGCCGGCGCGGATCGGCTATCCCGCCGACGGCGGCAACCGATGGCGGTTCGCCGCCGCCGAGCCGGCCACCACAAGGGGTACGGGCCGGCTGCTGCGCTACCGGGTGGCGGTGGAGCGCGACATCACGGGTCTGCCACCGGCCGATTTCGCGGCGCAGGTCACCGGCATCCTCACCGGCCCGGGTGGCTGGACGACGGACGGACGGATCGCCCTGCGTCGCGTCGGCACCGGCGGGCCCGCCGACTTCACCGTCTACCTCGCCACCCCCGGTACGCGCGACGACCTGTGCGGGGACGGGCCGGACCGGTACACGTCCTGCCGGCGCGGGGACCGGGTGGTGGTGAACGTGGCCCGCTGGGTGCGCGGCGCGCCCGCCTACGGGAGCGACATCGCCGCGTACCGCCGGTATGTGGTCAACCACGAGGTCGGCCACCGCCTGGGTCACGGGCACGAGCGCTGCCCGGGGCGGGGACGTCCGGCGCCGGTGATGCAGCAGCAGACACTCGGCCTGCACGGCTGCACCCCGAACCCGCTGCCGTTCCTGCGCGGCGAGCGGTACGCGGGCCGGTCCGGCGTGTACGACGACCGCCTGCCCCCGCCCGAGGGCGGCCGGCCGGGCTGAGGTCCGGCGCCGGGTCTGCGGGGCCGGGCTGCGCGGGCCGTCCGGCCGGGTGCGCGTGTGCCCGGCCGGGCCGGCGATCCCACCCGGCGCTCAGCCCGGCCCGCGGTGTCCACGGCCCACGCCTCGACACAGCCCGGCCGCGCCGGCGATGCCACCCGGCGCTCAGAACAGCGTGGCCGGGCCGACCGGCGCCGGCTCCGGCAGCGGCGCGAGCCCGGGCACCCGCTCGCGGACCTGGTCGTGGAAGCGACGGGCCAGCTCGGGCGCGTCCGCGTTGTCCGGCGTGTGCACGAACACGGTCGGGGAGCGGCCCTCGCGCAGCCAGCCGGTGACCACGTCCAGCCACGGCTGCCAGCCCTCGACGGTGCGGGCCGGGTCGTCCCGGCCCAGGTAGCGCACGATCGGCCGGTCGGTCAGCGCTCGGGTACGCGGGGGCAGGCGAGGCTTGCGGGTCCACGCCTCCCGCTCCGCGTCGCTCGTCGGCGGCGTCCGGAAGAACGCTGTGGTGTCGAACGGGATCCACTCCGCTCCGTGCTGGTGCAGCGTGGCCTCCAGCGCGCGTACGGCACCGGCCTCGGTGAAGAAGGCGGGATGGCGGACCTCGACGGCGTACCTGTGGGTGGCGGGCAGCGTGCGCAGGAACCGGTCCAGGTCGGGCACGTCACCGGGGCCGAACGAGCCGGGCAACTGGATCCAGAGCGCGTCTGCCCGGGGACCGAGCGGCTCCATCGCGTGCAGGAACGCCCGCAGTTCCGCCTCGCCGCCGGTGAGCCGGCGCTCGTGCGTGACCACCTTCGGCAGCTTCGGCAGGAAACGGAAACCCGGATCGGTCTGCTCGGCCCAGGACGCCACCGTCTCCCGGGCCGGGGTCGCGTAGAACGTGGTGTTGCCCTCCACGGCGTCGCACCACCCCGCGTACGCGCGCAGCCGCTCGTGCGCGGGCAGCGGGTGCGGCAGGAAGCGGCCGGACCAGGACTTGTGCGTCCACATCGCACAGCCCACGTACAGGCGCACCCCGGTCACCGGTAGGGCCAACTCGTGGAGCCGCCGCGCAGAGCCGCCTCCCGGTTCCACTTCCGGGTGAGGTACAGCGCGAGGCAGCCGAGCCCGGCGAGCACCGGGGCGAGCAGCATGAGCAGCAGTCCGGCGCCGAGCCGGAACCTGTCGCTCTGGATGCCCTTGGCGGTGGTCAGCGCGAACGCCTCCGCACCGGCGCCGGTGCAGCTCACGAAGTCGGTCTCCATCCAGCCGGTGCCCTCGGTGGCCAGCACCGGAGTGAACTGCCGTGCGTCGCCGCGGTCGCGCATCACCGCCGCGGTCCCCTCGGGCCGGGCGCCGGTCAGCTCCCTGGTCCGCTGCTCGCCGGTGGAGTAGACCCGGCTCTTCGCGGTGCACCGGACGGTGGCGGGATCGACTGTGGCGGGGGTGGCGAGGATCAGGATGTTGCCGGGGCGTACGCCGGTGTCCCGCACCTTGATCTCGGCGCCGGGGGCGAACTCGGCGGCGGCGGAGAAGCTCGACGCGGCCGCGAACGGACCCGTCTGGGTGAGCAGGGCGAGGCCGAGGAACCCGGCCAGCAGGAACCCGCCCCAGCCGACGAAGATCCACATCGCGACCACGGCGCGGAAACGCTGCACGAGCGGGTTCACCGGACGCGGTCCATGTCGCAGGCGCCGTCGGCGACCTGTCCGGGGTCGGCGGAGTACACGCTGCGCTTGGCGTCCGGCACGGACAGCTGCACGCAGAGCGCGGACGCGTCGTTGTCGGTGACGAACGTGACGACGCCGACGCCGTCGTAGTCCGCGACCGACAGATCGCTCACGCCCCGGGGGAACTGCCCGGTCTCCTGCTTGACGGACACGGCCTCGCGCATCGCGTCGCGGAGGTAGGTCTCGGGATCGGTGCCGGCATCCCCGCCGCCGCAGGAGGCGAGCGAGAGGACCCCCGTCGCCAGCGCCGCCATCAGACCGGTCCTTCTCCGTCGCATCCGTCCTCCTCGCGCGCCACGTCGGCGGGCCGGGGCCGCCCGTCCGCCGCGCCCACGGTAGCCGGACCGGTCAGCGACGACGGATCGGGCCGCGTCAGGGCCGCTCCACCCGTACCGGGTCGCCGCGCACCAGCTCGTCGTGGATCCGCCAGCGGGCGTCGACACCCGCGCGCCGGGCCGCCTCGTCGTCGGCGGCGATCCGCTGCCGCAGCAGCTCGACCGCGATACGGCGGTTGAGGTGCAGGTGCCGTTCGGTGTCGACCACCACGGTCCGCCCCGACGGGCGGTGCGTGGCGCGGACGGCGGTGCTGGCCTTGTTGCGGTGCTGGCCGCCCGGCCCGCCGGTGCGGCACGGCACGAACTCGACGTCGGCCTCGTCGAACGGCGTGACCAGCACGTCGGTCCGGCACGTCCGCGCGGTGACGTACCAGTTCTTCCGTCCGTGGCCCGTCCGGTACGGGCTGGGCGCCTGCCAGCAGAGCGTGCCGGTCCACCCGGCCGCGAAGCCCTCCGCCCCGGCGCCGGTGATCCGGACCAGCACCGACCGGTAGGTGCCCGCCCGGTCGCCGGCCACCGTCTCGACCCGGTCGGTACGCAGACCCCGCCGGGTCGCCTCGCCCTCCAGGCGGGACAGCAGCCGGGCCAGCGCCCACGCGCACTCGGCAGGTCCGCGCCCGGCGGACAGCAGCAGCTCGGTCACCGGCGGCCCTTCCGGCGCTCGTCGCGGCGGCCCACGTCCGGCGTCTTGTACGTGACCAGCGGAATCGTGGTCGTGACCGGAGTGGCGAGGTCGTGTGCCACCAGGTCGCCGATCACCTGCTCGATGCGCTTGTACGCGGTGGGCGCCTCCTCGAACAGCAACTGCCGGTCGCCGCACACCACTATCGAGCCGACCGGCGTACGCCGCAGCTCCTGGACGGTGTGCTTGGCCCGCCCTCGGCGCAGCGCGTCGGCGCGGGACATCTTGCGCCCGGCGCCGTGCGCCACCGAGTAGCCGGCGTCCGGGCCGGCGTGCGCCGCCACCAGGTAGGAGGGCGTACCACGGGTGCCGGCGATCAGCACGTCCCGGCCGTCGCCCGGCGCCGCGCCCTTGCGGTGCAGGTAGCGTCCGTCGCGGACCTCGACGAGGTTGTGGCACTGGTCGACGACCGGCTCGGCCGGTTCGGCGCCGAGCGCGTACGCGACCCGCGCGGCCAGCAGCCGCCGGTTGAGCGAACCCCACCGTACGGCGGCGTCGTGCCGGGCCAGGTAGGCGTCCGGGTCGGGCGCGGGACCGGCGCCGTGCGCCTCGGTGTGCTCGCGCAGGATCCGTTCGCCCAGCCCGCGCGAGCCGGAGTGCACGACGAGCACCAGGTCGCCGGCGGCCAGCCCGAGCCGCGCGGCGTGCTCCGCCGCGAGGACCGGCCCGACGCGGGCCAGCTCGACGAAGTGATTGCCGCGCCCGACCGTGCCGAGCCCGTCGAGGTGGCCGTCAGGGATGTCGCCGTCCAGCACCGACCAGGCCGGGTCGTCGGCGTCCGGGTCGAGCGCCCGGTCCAGGTCGGGGAACCGGGCCGCGAGCCGTTCGGGTACGACCCGGCGCAGCGCGATCGGGAACACCGCGATGCCGCACCCGATGTCGGAGCCGACCAGGAACGGGTAGAGCACCGTCGAGGACATCGCGGCGCCGATCGGCGCGCCCTTGCCGGGGTGCAGGTCCGGCATGGCGGCGACGTGTGCCATGCCGTCCAGGGCGGCGACCTGGCGGCACTGGTCGAGCGCGGCGGACTCGATCCAGCTGCCGGGGGAGGAGAAGACGGAGACGGTGGCGGGCACGACGGCCCGCCCGGAGGGGTACGCGGACACAGACGCTCGTTTCTGCGGAAAGAGAGGCGGGGAACGGCAGGCGGCGAGGGCCTGCGGGCTGGGTGCGATCCGTCAGAACGTCATGCGGCTCAGCCTCCCGGAGGTGGCCCCGGCCGGCAACCGACTTTCCCGCCGACCCGCCCCGCGTTCGCGTCGACATCGTCGCACCCGGTCCATAGACTCCGGTCGTTCTGGTACCACGAGTCCAGGGAGGACCACCGTGTCGAGCGAAACCCGAACGCACGCCGCCTTACCCCTGCTGGCCCGCCTCGCCGGGGTGAGCGTGGCCGCCGCGACGATCGTCGCCGCCGCAGGTGTCGCCGCGACGGCGGCACCGGCCGCCGATCCCGCGCCGACCAAGGGGCCGTGCGCGTACACGCCCACGCCGGACGAGCCGGCCGCCCGTCCGGTGCCGCTGCCGCCGGACCCGCGCCGGACGCCGGACCGGGGCACCGTGCGGGTCACGCTGCGCACCAACCAGGGACCGATCGGGCTGACGCTGGACCGCGAGCAGGCGCCGTGCACGGTGCAGAGCTTCCTGCACCTGGTCCGCAAGCGCTTCTACGACCGGACGCCCTGCCACCGGCTCACCGCGTACCCGACGCTGACGGTCCTCCAGTGCGGCGACCCGTCCGGCACCGGCGAGGGCGGCCCGGGGTACCGCTACCGCGACGAGCTGCCCACCGACCTGCCGCCCGCGCCGACCGACCCGACCGGCGTACGCCGCCTGTACGCGCGCGGCACCCTCGCCATGGCCAACGCCGGTCCGGACACCAACGGCAGCCAGTTCTTCCTGGTCCAGGCCGACTCGGCGCTGCGCCCGAACTACACCGTCTTCGGCCAGGTCGACGCGGCCGGGCTGGCCACGCTGGACCGGATCTCGGCCGGCGGCATCGCGCCCACCCCGGAGGACCCGGCGCCGGTCGACGGCGCGCCGGCGGTGCCGGTGGAGATCTGCCGCGCCAAGCAGGGACGCTGACGCGACGGCCCGGCGGGACGGCCGCCCAGGCCGCCCGCCGGGCCGGCGCCGTCGTCGGTAGCCTGCGGCGATGACGCATGAGCGGGAGATCACCGAGCCGGTCGACCTGTGCCGGCCGGACGGGCGGCTGAACCCGGACGCGGTCGGCTGGAGCCGCCGGCCACTGCACCGGGCGAACCTGCGCGGCTGGGGCCGGGCCAAGCGGTGGGAGCACTGGGGCGTGGTCACGCCGACGCACATCCTCGGCCTGGTCGCGTCGTCGCTGGACTACGCCGGGGTGCAGAGCCTCTACCTGCTCGACCGGCGTACCGGCCGGGAGACGACGGCGGAGGCGGTGGTGCCGTTCGCCCGGGGCACTGTGCTGCCGCCGGTCAGCGGCTCCGGTGCGGTCCGCGCCCGGGGCGGGAACCTCACCGTCGCGGTGGACCAGGGCCCGGACGGCAGTACGCTGCGGGCCGCCGCACCCGGCGTCGAGGTGGACCTGACCGTGCCGCTGCCGCCGGGGCACGAGTCGCTCGGCGTGGTGGTGCCGTGGAGCACCCGCCGGTTCCAGTACACGGTCAAGGACATCGGCCGGCCGGTGCACGGCACGCTCACGGTGGACGGCACGGCGTACCCGGTGGGGGAGGGGTCGTACGCGGCGCTCGACCACGGCCGGGGCAAGTGGCGGTACGCGGTGCGGTGGAACTGGGCGGCCGGCAGCGGGCCGGGCCGGTCGATCCAGCTCGGCGGCAAGTGGACCGACGGCACCGGCTCGACCGAGAACGCGGTGTTCGTCGACGGGCGGCTGCACAAGATCGGCGCGGACCTGACCTGGGAGTACGACCGCGCCGACTGGCTGCGGCCGTGGCGGATCACCGGCGACCGGGTGGACGTGGCGTTCCACCCGTTCCACGAGCGGGTGGCGCGGACCAATCTGGTGGTCCTGGCCGGGGAGACGCACCAGTGCTTCGGGCACTTCACCGGCTGGGCGGCGACCGACGACGGCGAGCGGGTGGATCTGGACGGCCTGGTCGGCTGGGCCGAGGAGGCCCGCAACCGCTGGTGAGGCCGGTCCCCGCCGGGCCGGGCGGCCCGGCGGGGAAGCCGCGGTCAGGCCGGCAGCCGCCAGACCTGGTTGGCGCCGCCGAAGCAGTCCCAGATCTGCAACCGGGTGCCGTTGGCGGAGCTGTTGCCGGTGGCGTCCAGGCACCGGCCCGACGCCGGGTTGCGCAGCGTGCCGTTGCTCTGCGCCTGCCACACCTGGGCGCCGGTGCCGTTGCAGTCCCAGAGCTGGATCGTGGTGCCGTTCGCGGTGCCGGCGCTCGTCACGTCCAGGCACTTGCCCAGCGCGCGCAGCGTGCCGTCGCCGCCGACGGTCCAGCTCTGCGCGGCGGTGCCGTTGCAGCCGTAGAGCTGGATCGCGGTGCCGTTCGCGGTGCTCGCGGCCGCCACGTCCACGCAGGCGCCGCCGATGCCGGTGATCGGCCCGGTACGCCCGGACGGAGGCGGCGTGCCACCGCCGGTGACGGTGTCGTAGATCGCGCTGACCAGCGACGTCGAACCGGTGGTGTCCTGCGACAGCTCCCAGTTCATCATCCCGCCGGCGTTCGCCATGGCCCACTGGGTCTTGCGCTTGACGGTCGGTACGCCGTTGTAGCACTGCTGCGCGCCGCCCACAGTGGTGCAGTCCCGGTTGGCGTTCGCCGGGTCCATGCCGACCAGCGTCGAGTAGGTGTAGTAGCCAGGTCGGCTGTAGAAGGGCACGCCGAGCACCGCCTTGGCGGCGGGCAGGCCGCGTGACTTCCACCTGTTGATGCTGGCGATCGACCAGTCGTAGTTGGCGTGCGGGCTGCCGCCGTCGTACGCCATGATGTTCAGCCAGTCCACCGAGCCGAAGACGGCTGTGGGCACCCCGTCGACGTAGTAGCCCTCGGAGACCACGGCGGCGGTGAGCAGCTTGCCCCGGCTGTGCAGGGCGCTGCCGAGTTGCTGCATGAGGAGCGTGTAGTTGTTCGCCGAGGCGCCCGGGTCGGGGTACTCCCAGTCCATGTCCACGCCGTCGAGGTTGTACTGGCTGACGAACGCGATCAGGTTGTTGACGAACGCGCTGCGCGAGCCGGAGTTGGCGGCGAGCGCCTCGAACGCGGAGTCGTCGCCGTCGTTCCAGCCGCCCACGGCGATGGAGACCTTGACGTTGTTGGCGTGCCCGAGCGACACGAGCGAGGAGAGCTTGGACGGGTTCTCCACCGGGCGCAGGCTGCCGTCGCCGTTGGGGAGCACGAACGCGTAGTTGATGTGGGTGAGCTTGCCGTACTGGATGGTGTTGACGTTGCCGCTCCAGGACGGCATGTAGCCGACGCTCTTGAAGTTGTTCGGCAGCACCGCCGCCTCGGCGGCGGTCGGGGTGAGGGTGAGCGTCGCGGCGGTGGTGGCCAGCGCGAGCGCTCCGGCGGCCAGGCGCCGCCGGAGGTGAGGTCTGGGCATCGAGGGCCTTCCCGGGGGACGGGGGCGGATGGGGGTCTTCCTCGAGGTGGCCCAAATATTAAAGAGTATTAACTAAGCCGTCAACGACACACTTCGATACGTGACGCGTCGTGCGCCCTCGGTCAGCGCAGCAGCACCGGTCCGGCGCCGATCGGCACCCGGAACAGCGCGTACGGCCTGCGCCGCAGATCCCGTCCGCCCTGGTAGGTCGCCTGCCGGTGCAACTGGTTCGCGGTGACGTAGAGGTGGCCGTCGACGGCGACCGACATGGTGTCCGGCCAGAGCAGGCGCGGATCGTGCGCCACTGTCTCGAACTCGCCGTCCGGGCGGCGTCGCAGCACCGCGTCGTGCTCGTACGCGGTCAGGTAGAGCGCACCGGAGTCGTCGGTCTCCAGACCGTCGGAGCCGGTGCCCTTGTCACCCTCGTCCACCACCGTGGCGGCGACCTGGTCGTCGCCGAGTGACCGGTCGGCGAGCGCGTCGGTGGCCACGCTGTACCAGCGGCGCGAGGCGAGCGGGCAGTAGTAGAGCCGGGCGCCGTCGGCGGAGATCGCGATGCCGTCCGCGCCCATCGACACCGGCTTCGCCGGCCCGTCGGCCGGGCGTTGCAGGAACGGGCGCCCCTCCACCACCGGCCGGAACGACGACAGCGGTTCGGCCTTGGTGGACGGGTGCTCGTGCAGCCGGCGCCAGGACTCCCCGGTGGCGAGGTCGACCACGACGAGACCGTTCGGACCGGAGTCGGACGAGTCGGTGATGTAGGCCAGGCCCGCCTCGCCGCGGCGCAGGTCGAACCGGACGTCGTTGAGGTACGTCGTGGGCAGCGCCACGTCGGCCGGGAAGGTGATCACCTGTCCGACGGAGTCGGTGTCCAGGTCGACGCGGACCAGCTTCGGCCCGCCCGGCTTCGTGGGCTGGAACATCGGGCTGCCGGTGTCGAGCACCCAGAGGCGGTCGGCCGGGTCGACCACGATGCTCTGCACCGAGACGAACGCGCCCGCGTCGTCGTCGCCGGACGGGTCGTTCCAGTCCGCGTCCGGGAACGGGACCTCACGGCCGTCGCGCAGCTCCACGACGGTGGCCGGCACCTCGTCGCCCCACTTGGGGAAGTTCACGAAGATCCGGCCGGTGTGCGACACGCTCACCCCGGTCGGCATCGCCCCGGTGAAGGTGTGCACCAGTTCCAGCTCGCCGACCGGTTCGTCGGCCACAGGCCCGTTCATCCACTGCTCGTTCCCGGGCGGGGCCACGGCAAACGTGGGCGTGGGGCGGTCCCGGATCCGGGACCGCCCCACGCACGGGACGAGATCAGGCGACCGAGGCCGGAAACCTCTCCCAGACCCGGTGCGCCGCCATCAGCCGCTGTACCTCGGTGAGCACCTCGGCACCGGAGCCACCGGTCACCACACCGGGCGTGCCGGTGACACCGGCCTGGTGCAGCACCTCGGCGCCCGCGCCCCAGGCGCCGATCACCTTGGCGTGCCGCCACGCCTCCTCGACCAGCAGCAGCACCCGCGGGTCGACGGTGGGGGAGCCCGGCGCGCCGGCCTTGGCGTCGCGGGCCGGCAGCGCGTCCGGCGCCGGGGCCGGCGAGCCCGCCAGCAGCACCGCGTCGAACTCGACCGAGCGGCCGGTGGCGAACGTGCGCTGCACCGGCAGCCCGTCGACGGTGCCGCCGTGCGCGGCGATCAGCAGCGGCACCATGCCGGCGGCGAACACCGCCCGGCGTACCTCGTGCACGTCGCCCATGTCGCCCTGGGCGTCGACCACGATGCCGACCATCCGGCCGTCGGCCGGCCACTCCCGGCCCACCTGGGACAGCGCCGGGCTGGGCTGCACCTCCGCCGGCGGCACCGTGGGCCGGGGCACGGGCAGGCCCAGGCCGATCGCGACCTGCTCGCACAGCACCGGGTCGACGTTGGCCAGGCACTGGAGCTGCCGCTCCTTGATCGCCTGGTGGTAGCACTTGCCCAGCTCGAACGTGTACGCCCGGATGATGTGCTCCTTCTCCACCGGCGACATGCTCTGCCAGAACAGGCGTACCTGGCTGTAGTGGTCGTCGAAGGAAGCCGGCGAGGCGCGCACCTTCGGCGCCTCGGCCACCGTCACCGGCGTGTCCACGAACGCGTGTTCCCGGTCGCCGGCCGGGAACGGGTTGCCGCCGTCGAGCGAGTTCGGCCGGTACGGCGCCACGCCCGCGTGGACCGCGTGCTGGTGGAAGCCGTCACGGAACATGTCGTTGACGTCGGCGTGCGGCCGGTTGATCGGGATCTGGGTGAAGTTCGGCCCGCCGAGGCGGGTGAGCTGCGTGTCCACGTACGAGAAGAGGCGGCCCTGCAACAGCGGGTCGTTGGTGACGTCGATGCCCGGCGGCAGGTGCCCGACGTGGAATGCCACCTGCTCGGTCTCGGCGAAGAAGTTGCGCGGCGTCTTGTTCAGGGTGAGCTTGCCGATCGGCTGCACCGGCGCCAGTTCCTCCGGCACGATCTTCGTCGGGTCGAGCAGGTCGATCCCGGCGAACGTCTCCTCCGGCGTGTCCGGGAAGACCTGGATGCCCAGCTCCCACTCCGGGAACGCGCCGGCCTCGATCGCGTCGTACAGGTCGCGACGGTGGTAGTCCGGGTCGATGCCGCCGATGAGCTGCGCCTCCTCCCAGGTGAGGGAGTGCACGCCCAGCTTCGGCTTCCAGTGGAACTTGACCAGCACCGTCGCGCCGGCCTCGTCGACCAGGCGGAACGTGTGCACGCCGAAGCCCTCCATGGTCCGGTAGGACCGCGGGATGCCCCGGTCGGACATGTTCCAGATGGTGTGGTGCTGCGCCTCGGTGTGCAGGGAGACGAAGTCCCAGAACGTGTCGTGGGCGCTCTGCGCCTGCGGGATCTCCCGGTCCGGGTGCGGCTTGCCGGCGTGGATGACGTCCGGGAACTTGATCGCGTCCTGGATGAAGAAGACCGGGATGTTGTTGGCGACGAGGTCGAACGTGCCCTCGTCGGTGTAGAACTTGGTGGCGAAGCCGCGGGTGTCGCGGACCGTGTCCGCCGAGCCGCGGGAGCCCAGCACGGTGGAGAAGCGGACGAAGACCGGCGTCTCGCGTCCCTTCTTCAGGAACCCGGCCCGGGTCACCTCCTCGGCGGTGCCGTACGCGACGAACGTGCCGTGCGCGCCCGCGCCCCGGGCGTGCACCACCCGCTCCGGGATCCGCTCGTGGTCGAAGTGGGTGATCTTCTCCCGCAGGTGGTGGTCCTGCAGCAGGACCGGGCCGCGCGGACCGGCCTTCAGCGAGTGGTCGGTGTCGCGCAGCCGGGCCCCGTTGGCGGTGGTGAGGTACGCGCCCTGCTGTCCCTTGGCGATCTTCGGCACGCCGGTCTCGGCGCCGGTCGGGGTCCGGGTGTCCGGCGCGCCCTGCTCGTCCTTGGGCGGCAGCGGCCCGTGCGGCGTGGTCGGCTCCTCCAGTGGTGGCGGTGCGCTGCCGGGTGCGCCCGGCACGTCCGGAGTCAGCGCGTCGCCGACCTTCTCGACGGCGGCTTCGACGACACCCTTGACGATCTGGGTGGGCTTGCTGGATTCCATCAGGACGTGTCCTCCTACAGCGAAATGTCCAGGCCCCTTCGGCCCTACCCCAGGTCGGGGCGGGCAAACCGGAACAATCGCGGTATCGCCGGTCAGGGTCGGTGCGGCACGGCCACGGCGGTGAGCAGCAGCCCGCCGGCGACCAGCCAGCGGCCGTCCAGGACGTCCAGCGGCGGGCCGCCGTCGGTGCGGGTGCCGTCGACCAGGATCCGGGCGGTGAACCGGCCGGACCGGTCGAACGTCAGCTCCGCCTCCTCGAACCCGAGCCAGCGTCCGGTCAGCGGGTACCACGCCTTGTAGACCGACTCCTTGGCGCTGAACAGCAGCCGGTCCCAGTGCGTCGCCGGGTCGACGGCACGCAGCGCGGCCAGCCGCTCCGGCTCGCCGGCGGTGAGAACCACGCCCGCCACCCCGTCGGGCAGCGGCTCGTGCGGCTCCGCGTCGATGCCCAGCCCGGCCAGCGTCCCGGCCCGGGCCAACGCCGCCGCCCGGTAGCCGGTGCAGTGCGTGATGCTGCCCACCACGCCGGTCGGCCAGACCGGCTCCCGCCGGGGACCGGGACGGATCGGCGCCGGGGCGTACCCGAGGCGGGCCAGCGCCTCCCGCGCGCAGCGGCGGGCCGTGACGAACTCCTGGCGGCGGCCCGCGACGGCGCGCGCCACCAGGTCCTCCTCGCCCGGGTACGGCGCCTCGTCCGGCACGTCGGCGAACGCCTCGACGGCCAGCGCCCCGGCCGGCAGCAGCGCCCCGATCATCCGAGGATCCGCTTCATCGGCGCCGGCTCACCGCCGCGGCGTCGCCACTCGCGCGGGTAACCCAGCGACACCTCCTCGAACCGCACCCCGTCGTAGTGGGTGGTGCGCGGGATGTGCAGGTGGCCGTAGACCGCGACGGCGGCGCGGTGGCGCACGTGCCAGTCGGCGGTGCGGTCGGTGCCGCACCACTGCGCGAACTCCGGGAACCAGAGCACCTCGGTGGGCTGGCGTACCAGCGGCCAGTGGCTGGCCAGCACGGTGGGCAGCGCCGGGTCGGTGGCCTCCAGGCGCAGCCGCGTCTGCTCCAGCCGGGCCGCGCACCAGGATTCCCGGTCCGGGTACGGGTCGGGGTGCAGCAGCATCTCGTCGGTGCACACCACGCCGGCGTCGTACGCCGCGCGCAGCGACTCCTCCTTCGTCGTGGTGCCGGGGGCCCGGAACGAGTAGTCGTAGAGCAGGAACAGCGGCGCGACGGTGACCGGCCCGCCCGCGCCCCGCCACACCGGATAGTCGTCCTCCGGGGTCAGCACGCCCAGCTCACGGCACATCGCCACCAGTGCGTCGTAGCGGGCCACCCCGCGCAACGTCACCGGGTCGTTGGGGTGGGTCCACAGCTCGTGGTTGCCCGGCGCCCACACCACACGTGCGAACCGGTCGCGCAGCAGCCGCAGCGTCCGTTCGACGTCGGCGAAGACCTCGCCGACGTCGCCGGCCACGATCAGCCAGTCGTCCGCCGTCTCCGGCCGCAGGCCGTCCACCACCGCGCGGTTCTCCGCGTACGACACGTGGAGGTCACTTACCGCGTACAGCGCACCCGTCACCCGGCCGATCCTGCCAGCGGCGGTCGCCGATGACCAGGCGCGGACCGGTGGGGGTCCGGCGCCGGTCAGCCGACCCTCGCGGTCACCTCGTCCAGGGCGCGCAGCACCTCCCGGGTCACGCCCGGCTCGGCGGCGGAGTGCCCGGCGTCCGGCACGATCCGCAGCGTCGCCTCCGGCCACCGGCGGGCCAGGTCGTACGCGGACACCGGCGGGCAGCACAGGTCGTAGCGGCCGTTGACGATCACGGCGGGCAGGTGCCGGATCCGGTCCACGCCGTCGAGCAACTGGCCCTCGGTGAGGAAGCCGCCGTGCACCGCGTAGTGCGACAGGATCCGGGCCACAGGCAGCGCCTGGTCGTCGGCGGTGAAGTGGGCGAGCAGCTCCGGGTCGGGCCGCAGCGACGAGTTGACCGCCTCCCACCGCCCCCAGGCCCGCGCGTACTCCCGGGCCTGCGCCTCGTCCGGGCCGTGCAGCCGCCTGTGGTACGCGGCCAGCACGTCGTCGCGCTCGTCGGGCGGGACCGGCGCGACGAACCGCTCCCACTCCTCGGGCTGAAGGTGGCGCAGTCCGCCCTGGTAGAACCAGTCCCGCTCGCTGCGCCGCAGCAGCAGCACGCCGCGCAGGACCAGGCCGGTCACCCGCTCCGGGTGCGTCTGGGCGTACGCCAGGCCGAGCGTGGTGCCCCACGAGCCGCCGAACACCAGCCAGGAGCCGATGCCCAGCCGCTGCCGGATGGTCTCCACGTCGGCCACCAGATGCCAGGTGGTGTTGGCGCGCACCTCGCCGTGCGGGGTGCTGCGCCCGGCACCACGCTGGTCGAACAGCACGGCCCGATGGCGCGCGGGGTCGAAGAACCGGCGGGCCACCGGCACCAGGCCGCCGCCGGGCCCGCCGTGCAGGAACACCACGGGTACGCCGTCCGGTCGGCCGACCTCCTCGACGTAGAGGACGTGGCCGTCACCGACCGGGATCCGGTGGGTGGCGTACGGCTCGACGGGCGGGTGCAGGCCGGTCATGCCCGGTCATTCTGCCCGCTCCGGGCACGCCGGGTGGTCCCGGTCAGCAGGCGACGTTGCCGCCGAGGTTGTCCAGCAGCGCGTCGGCGACCCAGCCGGAGACGCCGGTGGTGACGTCCCGCAGGTACGTCCACGTGTAGGTGGTGTGGCCGTTGGCGCTGACCCGGTCGCCGCTGGCGAAGCAGTGGAAGTCGACCGTGTGACTGAGCTGCCCGTAGCCCAGCGAGGCGCAGGTGGTGTGCGGGCCGGTACGAATGTTGACGTTCGTGGCGTTGAACAGCTGGCCGAACTTGCCGTCCACGTTGGAGTGCGAGTGGCTGCACCCGGCGCTCGCCGGTCCGGCCGTACCGGCCACCACGGCGCCCGCCGCGGCGACGGTCAGGACGACGGCGGCGCCGATCGAGGAAATCTTCCGCATACCCGTCAACCCCCGAATAAGGATCGAGACGCACCAGCAGATCGATCCAAATATTTGCATATAGCAAGGTCGATGGGCAAGATGCGACGCCGCCGGCCCGGCCCGGACCGGCGGCGCCGGTCGCTCAGGCGGTAGCCGGCACGCCGTTGTCCGTACCCGTGGTCTCCGCCTCGGGCACCCCGCGCGGGGCCGGCGTGCGAACAGCGAACGCGTCGAAGCTCGGCCCGTCCAGCCGCTCGACGATCGGCTCCACCGCGGGCGGCTCCGACCGGTCCGGCTCGATCGCGTCCGGCTCAATCCGCCCGTCCACGGCCCGGGGCGTCACCTCGGCCGGGACGGTGATCGGAGGGCGCACCGCCACCTGCGGATACTCGGCGGTCTCCCCGCCGCCCGCCGCGGCCGCCATGACCGCCGCCGCGGCCAGGTCGGCGACCCGCTTGGCCTCCCGCTGCACCCGGGCCCGGGTGTCCTTGGCGTGCTGCTCGGCCAGGTCCGCCGCGCGCCGCGCCTCGTCGAGCCGCTTGCTCTCCGTGGTCAGCTCCCGGCGTACGCCGACCAGCCGCTCCTCCAGCTCCGCGCCGGTCCGCTCGATGGTGTCGATCTCTCGGCGCGTGTCCTCCAGCTGCCGGGAGACCGTCTCCAGCTCCGCCTTGAGCCCGGCCAGCGTCTCCTGCCGCTGCTGGATCTCCCGCTGCACGCCGGCGAGCTGCTCCTGGTGCGCCGCCGTCTCCTCGTCGGCCCGCTCCCGGACCTCGGTGGCGTACTGCTGCGCCTCGGCGACCAGAGCGGCGATGTCCTTCTCGGCGGCGGCGGCCCGATCGGCCAGCTCCTGCTCCGCGGCGGCCCGCCGCTCGTCCAGTTCCTTGGCCATCGTGGCCTGCCACTGGGCCAGCTCCTGCTGGGCCTTGCTGCGGTTGGCCTGGACCTCCTGCTGGATCTGCGTCCGCGCCGCCTTCACCAGCGCCTCGGACGCCGAGCGCGCCTGCTCGACCTGCTGCGCGCTCTGCTCGCTGATCCGCTTCGCCTCCTGCTGGGCCCGGTCGTGCACGGCCTGGCCCTCGACGCGCAGCTTCTCCGCCAGCTCCCGCACCGCGGTCAGCTCCGCCTGCGCGGCGGCCCGCCGCTCCTCGTCCACCCGCTCCTGCTCGGCCCGGCGGGCGGACAGCTCCTCGTCCAGCTCACGCCGCTCCCGCGCGGCCTGCTCCTGCGCCGCCGCGAGCAGCTTCTCCGCCTGCCCCTGGACGTCCTCCGCGCGCCGGTTGGCCAGGTCGGTGATCTGGCCGGCCTGCTTCTCGGCCAGGTCCAGGATCTGGTCGACCATCGGGCCGAGGTCGCGGAAGGACGCCCGGTCCACCGCCGTCGGACGGTCGCGCAGCTCCACCGCCTCGGCCTGCGCCCGCTGCACCTGCGCGGTCAGGTCACGCACCTGCGCGTACGCCCGGTCCCGCGCGGCGGTCAGCGCACCGACCTCGGCGTCGACCTGCTCGACGTACCGGTCCACCTGACGTTTGTCGTAGCCGCGCAACGCCGGATCGAACCGCGGTCGCGCGGACAGGTCGTCGTGGGATGCGAACGGCTCGGCACCGTTGGACATGCGCCATCCTCCGTCGGTTCGCCAGCGCCAGGCCGGCGGATGACCGCCCCGCAGGGCACGATGAGGCGCTACGGTACCGCGTCCGCGCGCGGGGCTCGCCCCGCCCCGCCCCGCTGCCCGCCGACCGGCGGCGCGGTCAGACCGGGAAGTGCGGGTTGCCCGCCGTCAGGCGGATGGTGAAGCCGCCCGCGTCCCGGTGGTACGTCACGTGGTCGCAACTCTGGTGGCTGATCCACAGGCCCAGCCCGCCTTCGGAACCGTCGCCGGCCGGCAGCAGCCCGGCGTACGGGTCCTTGGGGCCGCTGCCCCGGTCGTGGACGGTCACCACGATCCGGTCCGGCGCGCGCCACAGCCGCAGGGACACCGGCGGCTCACCGTGGCGCAGCGCGTTGCTCACCACCTCGCTGACGGCGATGACCAGGCCGTCGAGGCCGTCCGGCGTCAGCAGACCACGGTCGGCGGCGCGTACCTCCGCGCGGGCGCGGGCCGGCGTCGGGTCGGTCAGCTCGACGAGCGGCGCGGTCCGCTGCACCGGGTCCGCCGGCGCCGGCCGGAGCTCGGTCAGGTAGCTCGTCGGCTCGGTGTAGAGACCCGCCGCCTCGTGCCCGCCGTCCGGCCGCGCCACCAGCGGATGGGTACGCGCCACGTCGGCGAGCACGTGCGCGGGCGTGTCCCGGCGGTCGTAGGCGCAGATGCCCCAGAGCGGGAAGTCGTCGTAGGCGTGGTTGATCGCCGACTCGTAGCGCGCCCACCAGTCCCAGGTCGCGCCGAGCAGCACCGGTGGCAGTTCGCCGACCACCCGGATCTGCGCCGCTCCCGCCGCCACGTACGAGGCCAGCAGCTCCCGGTAGACGCGCAGCGCGACACTGGGCCGGCCGTAGAGGTCGCCGACCGGCAGGAACGTGACCTCGGCGCCCGGCGGCAGCGCCCGGCGCACCAGCTCGGCGTTGCGCTCGTCCAGGTTCACCGCCGTCGGCTCGCCGGCCGCGACCCCGTCCAGCAGGAACGGCAGCGCCACCGCCAGCAGCTCCTCGTCGGAGTCGTAGACGAACGCCTCGTGGAAGTAGCCCACGTGGCCGGAGGCCGCGCCGCTCCTCATCGGACGACCTCCACCCGTACCTCGGACAGACCGAGCAGGTCGACCAGCCGGGCCGGGGCGCGGCTCGGCGTGCGCAGCACCGCGACGGCGTCGTGCCGGCGGGCGTGGTCCCGCAGGTGCAACAGGCTGCGGTGGTCGACGAAACGCAGCTCGGCGGCGTCGAACACGAGCCGGCCCGCCACCGGGCGCGGGTCGGCCCGCTCCAGCGCGGCGGCGAAGTCCCGGTGGTTGGACGGGTCCAGCTCGCCGGCCAGCGCCACCACCGAGTCGCCGCCGCCGGCGTGCAGCCGGAACAGCACGTCGGCGTTGGTCTCCGGGTGGAGGCAGGCCAGCTCGGCGATCGCCGCGTCGTCCAGTTGCCGGCGGTCGTAGGCGCAGACCGCCGACATCGGCCGGTGCCGCATCCAGTGGTCGATGCGGTGCTCGTAGCGGGCGAAGGCGTCCCGCTGGGCGGTCGTGCGGACCAGGCTGGTCGCCTCGGCCAGCACCCGCAGGCCGGTGTGCCCGGCGGTCAGCGCCTCGGTGGTGGCCCGCACGTACGCCCGGACCTGCCGCTCCGGGTCGACGACCTCGCCGTGCCGGTACGCCTCGCCGACGGGAACCAGCCGGAGCGCGTCCCGCCGGCGTGCGGCGTCGATCCCGGGGACCGAGGCCAGCCAGCCGGTGACCGTGGCGCGATCCTCCGGACAGACCACCCAGACCTGCTCACCGGCGGCCAGACCGGCGGTTACCTGCGCGACCGCCAGCGCGTGCAGCGTGGCCGGGTCGTCGTAGGCGAGGCAGCCATGGGTGTAGCCCGGGTGCGTCACGCTCCCGCTGGTCACCGGCTCCGCCCCATGGGCCCAGTCTATGCCCAGCCCAGCGAGGGGCCGCGCCAGGCCATGGCCGCCCGGCGACGGGTCACCCGGGGCCGGGCCGGCGGTGCGAAACCCGATCGCGGCCATGCCGGCTCCGCGCGCACCCTGGACCGATGTCGATCACCGTACGAGAACTGCGTGTTCCGGACTGGCCGGCGCTCTGGCCGATGTTGGCGGACATGCGCGTCGGCGACGACCCGCCGGAAGCCCACCGGCTCCGGTTCGCCGCGCTGCTGGCCGATCCCCGCTGGGCGCTGCTCGGCGCTAGCGACGCGGGCGGGTTGATCGGGTACGCCGCCGCCCAGGACCACGGGCCGCACCTGCGTTCCGGCGACGCGCACCGCACCGTACGCCTGCACGACCTGTACGTCCGGGCGGACCGCCGCCGGGACGGGGTGGGCCGTTCGTTGTTCACCGCGGTCCACCGCTGGGCCGGCGGGCGGGCCCGGCACCTGGAGTGGCAGGCCCACCACGAGCGGGCGGCGCCGTTCTACGAGCGGCTCGGCCATCGGGGTGACCCGTGCCCGCAGCCGGACTACCCGACCTTCCTGCTCGACCTCACCCGCACCGACCCCGCCTCCCCTGACGTGACCGGCTCACCGCCCGCTCATGATCGACACCGGTTCGGGGAGGTGGCGGCATCGGCGGGGGTCTGATGTCACCGTTTCCCCGACCTGGTGTCGATCATGGGGTGGGGAGGGTGGCAGG
>NZ_WBKS01000112.1:0-20815 GCF_008868145.1 Micromonospora sp. AMSO1212t | reverse complement strand
TATAGGAGACAGGCCCGATCGCGCCCCCTGAGCCACGTTGATCATGAAGTTAGCGGCACAAATTGTCCGATTCATGCCCGCTAACTTCATGATCAACGTGGCTCAGGGGGCGCGATCGTGCGGGCCCACGTGAGCGGGACACCCCAAAGGCCCGAACTGCAAGATCGCGGTGGGCCCAGCGGCGCGACGCTCTCGCCGCCAGGGCCAGCCCCGCCCAACTGCGTCGATCATGAGGTTGACGGCGTTCGGTGTCCGTTTTGTCGCCGCTAACCTCATGATCGACCGCGCAGGGCCGTGCGGGTCTGCCCAAAAGCCCGGAATGTGCCCCAGCAACCGCAGGCAGCCCTGCCCCGGGGTGCCCCTGGCGCGGTGATCAAGGAGTTTAGGGCCTGCGGAGGGCGCGAAAAGGCCGCTAACTCCTTGATCAACGCGCGACAGGGGTAGACGGGCACACGAGCGCACGGATCCCGTCAGCAGCTCCGGGTGCCCGGTCCGCTGACGCGCTCACCTCGTGATCAAGGAGTTTGGGGTCTGAAGAGGCGCGAGAAGTCCGCAAACTCCTTGATCAACGTGTCGGGGGGCGGGCAGGCGGGAGGGGGCGGTCTACCGCCGCCCGCTCCCCAGCCGGTTGTCAGTCGCGGTCGATGTGGTGGCCTACGACGGTGGGGCCGAGCATCACGGCGAAACCGGAGCCGTCTCGGCGCGGATCGGCCGGGGGCAACTCCACCGGGTCGCCGGTGGCGGTCGCGCCCACCGGCCGCGGGCCGATCCAGGCCACCGACAGCTCCACCTCGCCCTTGAGGAACCGCTGCGCGCGCACGCCGCCGGTCGCCCTGCCCTTCGCCGGGTACGCCTTGAACGGCGTCACCTTCACAGTGGCGCCGGTCGAGGTGACCACCATCGGCTCACCGTGCTTCGCGTCGTCGGTGCGGATCGCGCCGAAGAAGACCGCCCGCGCCCCGTCGGGCAGGTTGATGCCGGACATGCCGCCGCCCTTGAGTCCTTGCGGTCGCACGACGGTCGCGGCGAAGCGCAGCAGCGACGCCTCCGAGGAGACGAACGCCAGCGTCTCGGCGCCGTCGGTCAGCCAGGTCGCGCCGACCACCTCGTCGCCGTCGCGCAGCGAGATCACCTCGAACTCGTCGGAGCGGACCGGCCAGTCCGGGGCGCACACCTTCACCACGCCCGCCCGGGTACCGAGGGCAAGACCGGGCGACCCCTGCGCGGACGGCCCCAGCGGAGCCAGCCCGACCACCGTCTCGCCCGGCTCCAGCGGCACCAGTTCCGCCGCCGACATGCCGCCGCGCAGCGACACCGTGCCGGACTGCTCGGGCAGCACCGGCAACGGCAACACGTCGATCTTGAACGCGCGGCCGGCGCTGGTCACCAGCAGCACCCGGCCGCGGGCGGTGGAGTGCACGATCGCGCGTACCGCGTCGTGCTTGACCCGGCCGCTGCGCCGGCGCGCCTCGGCGGCCTCCTCCGACTCGGCCGCGGTCCGCGCGACCAGCCCGGTGGCGGAGAGGATCACCTGGCACGGGTCGTCGGCGACCTCCAGCGGACCGGCGGGCACCGAGGCGGCGAGCACCTCCTTGAGGTCGCCGTCGACGAGGGTGGTACGCCGCGGCGCGCCGAACTGCTTGACCACGGCGGCCAGCTCGTCGGAGACCACCTTCCGCAGTACCTTCTCATCGTCCAGGATCTTCGACAGCTCGGCGATCTCACCGCGCAGCTTCTCCTGCTCGGCCTCCAGCTCCAGCCGGTCGTACTTGGTCAGCCGGCGCAGCGGAGTGTCCAGGATGTAGGCCGCCTGGATCTCGGAGAGCTTGAACTTCTGCATCAGGCCGTCCTTTGCGGCCTGGGCGTCCTCGCTGGCCCGGATCAGCTTGACCACCCGGTCGATGTCGAGCAGGGCGATCAGCAGTCCGTCGACCAGGTGCAGGCGCTCCTCCCGCTTGCGCTTGCGGTACGCGCTGCGCCGGGTCACCACCTCGTACCGGTGTGCCAGGAACACGTCGAGCAGTTCCTTGAGCCCGAGCGTGCGGGGCTGGCCGTCGACGAGCACCAGGTTGTTCACGCCGAAGGACTGCTCCAGCGGGGTGAGCCGGTAGAGGTCGGCCAGCAGCGCCTGCGGGTTGACACCGACCTTGCACTCCACCACCAGGCGGGTGCCGTTCTCGCGGTCGGTGAGGTCCTTGACGTCGGCGATGCCGGTGAGCCGCTTGGTCTTGTTGACCTCGTTGGTGATGGCCGCGATGACCTTCTCGGCGCCGACGCCGTACGGCAGTTCGGTGACGGTGATGGCCTGCCGGCCGCGGCTGCCCTCCAGCGGGCCGATCTCCACCCGCCCGCGCATGCGCACCACGCCGCGCCCGGTCTCGTACGCGCGGCGCACCTCGTCCAGGCCGAGCAGCAGCCCGCCGGTCGGCAGGTCGGGGCCGGGCACGAACTCCATGAGTCTGTCGAGTGTGGCGTCCGGGTGGTTGATCAGCCACCGGGCGGCCTGAACCACCTCGCCGATGTTGTGCGGGATCATGTTGGTGGCCATGCCGACCGCGATCCCGGAAGCGCCGTTGACCAGCAGGTTCGGGAACGCCGCCGGCAGCACCGTGGGCTGGGTCAGCGAGCCGTCGTAGTTCGGCTCGACGTCGACGGTGTCCTCACCCAGCTCGCCGGTGAGCAGCATCGCCTCCCGGGACATCCGGGCCTCGGTGTAGCGGGCCGCGGCCGGGCCGTCGTCCGGGCTGCCGAAGTTGCCGTGCCCGTCGATGAGCGGGACGTTGAGCGAGAAGTCCTGCGCCAGCCGCACCATCGCGTCGTAGATCGCGGTGTCGCCGTGCGGGTGGTACTTGCCCATCACGTCGCCGACGATCCGGGCGCTCTTGACGTGGCCGCGGTCCGGGCGGTGGCCCTGCTCGTGCATGGACCAGAGGATGCGCCGGTGCACCGGCTTGAGCCCGTCGCGCGCGTCGGGCAGGGCGCGGGAGTGGATGACCGAGAACGCGTACTCCAGGTAGGAGTCCGAGACCTCGGTGACCAGCGGGTTGTCGAAGACGCGGGCGCCGGCCTGGTCGAAGGCGGCCAGGTCCGCCTTCGCGCGGTCGTCCTTGCGGCGTGCCATGGTGTGCGGTTTCCTTCCGAGACGAACCCGTTGGTCAGGCGTCGATGGCGTCGCGGTCGACCCGGTCGGCGGAGTCGATCAGCCAGTTGCGGCGGGGCTCGACCTTCTCCCCCATGAGCAGTTCGAGGATCCGCTCGGCGGCCTCGACGTCGTCGAGCGTGATCCGGCGGACCGCCCGGGTGGCCGGGTTCATGGTGGTCTCCCACAGCTCGTCGGCGTCCATCTCACCGAGGCCCTTGAAACGCGGGATCGGCGTGACGATCTGCTTGCCGGCCTTCTCCAGCTTGCGGACGGTCGCCTCCATCTCCGCCTGGGTGTAGGTGTAGACGGTCTGCGGGTTGCGCCCCTTCGTGGTGATCTTGTGCAGGGGCGGCATCGCCGCGTATAGCCGCCCGGCCTCGATCAGCGGCCGCATGTAGCGGGCGAACAGCGTGATCAGCAGGGTACGGATGTGCGCGCCGTCGACGTCCGCGTCGGCCATGATGAGCACCCGGCCGTACCGCAGGGCGGACAGGTCGAACGTGCGGCCCGAGCCGGCGCCGAGCACCTGCACGATCGCGGCGCACTCGGCGTTGTCCAGCACCTGCTGGAGGTTGGCCTTCTGCACGTTGAGGATCTTGCCGCGGATCGGCAGCAGCGCCTGGTATTCCGACGAGCGGGCCATGCGGCTCGTGCCCAGCGCGCTGTCGCCCTCCACGATGAACAGTTCGCTGCGCTCCACGCCGGTGGCCCGGCAGTCGACGAGCTTGGCCGGCATGGCCGCGCCCTCCAGCGCGGTCTTGCGGCGGGCAGCGTCCTTCTGCTGCTTCTGGGTGAGCCGGACGCGGGCCGCGTCGACGATCTTCTGGAGCACCGTACGGGCCTCGGCCTTGGTCCGGCGGTCGTCCAGCCAGCTCTTGAGGTGCGCCTCGACCAGGCCCTGGAGCACCTTGGTGATGCCGGCGGTGGACAGCTCGTCCTTGGTCTGCGAGGTGAACTGCGGCTCGGGGATGCGCACGTGCACCACGGCGGTCATGCCCTCCAGGACGTCGTCCAGGGTGGGCGCGTCCTCCTTGGGCTTGAGCAGGCCGCGGGTGTTGCGGGCGGCCTCGGCGAGAGTGCGGGCCAGCGCGCGCTCGAAGCCCTTGCGGTGGGTGCCGCCGTGGGCGTTGCGGATGGTGTTGGTGAAGCACTCGACTGTGCGCTCGTAGCCGGTGCCCCAGCGCAGGGCCACCTCGACCTCGGCGCGGCGCTGCACGTTGGACTGCATGACGCCGTTGGCGTCGGCGGCGTTCTCCCGGTAGGTGCCCTCGCCGGTGACCAGCAGCGTGCCGGAGACCGCCCGGTCGCCGGCCGGGGCGAGGAACTCCACCATGTCGGTGAGGCCGTCGGGGAAGTGGAAGCTCTCCTCGACGGGCTCCTCGCCGATCTCGTCGCGCAGCCGGTAGGCCACGCCGGGGACGAGGAACGCGGTGTTGCGCAGCTTGAGCCGGACCGTCTCGGTGTCGAGCGCGGCGCCGGTCTCGAAGTAGCGGGGGTCGTGCCACCAGCGGATCGAGGTGCCGGTGCGCTGGCCGCGCTTCATCGCGCCGACGATCTGGAGACCGGGGCCGGGGGTGAACGGCGCGTCCGGGCCGTCGCCGTCGAAGACGCCCGGTACGCCGTGGCGGAACGACATGGCGTGGACCTTGCCGCCGCGCCGGACGGTGACGTCGAAGCGGCGGGACAGCGCGTTGACCGCCGACGCGCCGACGCCGTGCAGGCCACCGGAGGTCTTGTAGCCGGAGCCGCCGAACTTGCCGCCCGCGTGCAGGCGGGTCAGCACCAGCTCGACGCCGGAGATGCCGGACTTGGCGTGCACGTCGGTGGGGATGCCCCGGCCGTCGTCGTCGACCTGGACCGAGCCGTCGGCGTGCAGGATCACGTCGACTCTGGTGGCGTGACCGGCGACACCCTCGTCGGTCGAGTTGTCGAGGATCTCGTTGACGAGGTGACCCACGCCACGGCTGTCGGTCGAGCCGATGTACATGCCCGGGCGCTTGCGGACGGCGTCGAGGCCCTCCAGATGCGTCAGGTCGTCGGCCCCGTAGAGGGTGTCAGGCTGTGCGGTCAACTGGTCGTACTCCCAGGTCTCGGCGGTGTGGTGCCGTTCACCGTGTGACTCCCCCACGATGATCGCCGGGCGCGGCGCGCCGGAGCGAGCCTAGCCGGGTGCCCTGACAGGTCGGCGGCACCGGTGCGGTGCGTTGCGCGATCGACCTCACGTGCGGGGGCGCGCCGGGGCCGCGTACGGCGGCCCGGCGGGCGGACGGGGGTGTCCAGGCGGCACAACGACAGGTGAGCCGGATGTCTTCCCCGGCGAGGGATCGCTGATGTCCAGGCATTGACGCCCGTCACACGCGCGTGATCTGATCGCCACCCTGAAGAATCTTTCACATTTCGATGTCTGGGAAAGAGGGAGGTCGGGCATGTCCGTGTTCCGTCGTTCCGTGCTCGCGGCGGCGCTGGCGCTCGCCACGGTGGCGTTACCCGCCGCCGCGGCGCCCGCCCGGCCGGCCGCCGCCGCGCTGCCCACCGCCGCGGTGGCGCTGGGAGACAGCTTCATCAGCGGTGAGGGCGCCGGGGCGTACGCGTCGGTGGTGGACGTCAACGGAGTGGCGCAGGGCTTCCCCGGCTGGTCCGCCGCCAACGCCAACGCCTACTTCTGCCACCGCTCGCCGAACGCCTCGCTGTTCCAGGCGAACCTGCCGGGCATCTCCGCCCGGTTCAACCTGGCCTGCTCGGGCGGCCAGCCGTACGACATCGCGAACGCCTCGTCGACGCGGGCCAAGGGACGGCAGGTGGCCGCCCAGCTCGACCAGCTCCGGACGGTGGCCCGGACCCACGACATCGACCTGGTGCTCGTCGGCCTCGGCTCGAACAACAGCTCGTTCACCTTCGGCAGCGTGGCGGAGAAGTGCGCCAACCGGTTCATCGCCGACGCCTGGACCGGCTGGTGGGAGTTCTGGGCGTACCTGGGCGGGCCGGTGGAGCAGAAGCCGTGCACCGACGCCGACCTGGGCACGGCCGCGCAGTTCACCGCCGCCACCGCGGAGACCACCACGGCGCTGCGGCGGCTGCTGTCCACGCTGGACGAGATCGACGCCGACGGCCAGCACCGGGTCGTCTTCCAGGACTACACCAACCCGCTGCCGTTCGAGCTGGACCAGAGCTACTGGACCGAGGACAGCCGCGACGACACCCGGGACAAGTTCCGCGCACTGGGCGCCGAGCGGTACGCGGCCGGCTGCCCGATCCACCGGGCCAGCCTGGCGCCCGGACACCGCTTCTCGCAGGGGCTCGGCACGCTCGTCAGCTCGGTACGCGGCACGCTCGCCGCCGAGTTCCCGCAGGACGACCTGGTCTACCTGAACGTGCAGCGCGCGTTCGACGGCGCCCGGCTCTGCGAGTCGACCGGCAGCCCGGGCAACGCCCTCGCCACGCCGATCCGGCTGATGGACGGCCCGACCGGCACGTTCGTCACCAGCCTCTCCGGGTACGACAAGCTCGACATCCAGCGGATCGCCAACGCCTGCGGCACGTACTTCCAGACCTGCCAGGAGTCGTGGCACCCGAGCGCCGCCGGGCACAAGGTGCTCGGCCGGTGTCTGGCCGGGGCGGCGGCGACCGGCGCCCGTACCGTCTCCTGCGTCCGCGCCCCGGACGGCACGGTGAATGTGAGCTGAGCGCGCCGGACCGGGCCGGGAAGGACCGGCCCGGTCCGGCGTCAGGCCCGGATCGCGGTGCCCAGTGCGTGGGGCGAGGCCGGGGCCGGCAGGCCGGTCGGCGGGAAGCGGAACCGGTCCAGTTCGGTCACCTCGAAACCGGCGGCCCGGATCGCGGCCACCGTGTCCCGGGCGGTGTGGCAGCCGGCGCAGAACAGCGGCCAGAGCGTGGCGTCGGCCAGGCGCTGGGCCCGGCGCAGGCCGGGGGTCTCGGCCACCACGTGTTCGTAGAAGCGCAGTTCGCCGCCGGGCCGCAGCACCCGGCGCGCCTCGCGCAGCGCGACCGCCTGGTCCGGCACCGAGCAGAGCACGAGCGACAGCACCACCGCGTCGGCGGCGCCGTCGGCGACCGGCAGCGCCTCGGCGAGACCGGCGGCGACGGTCACCGGGACCGGGGCGCCGGGCGCTGCGGCGCGGGCCATGGCACGCAGGCGTGGTTCCGGTTCGACGGCGACCACCCGGCTCACCCCCGGCGGGTAGTGGGCGAGGTTGCGCCCGTTGCCGGCGCCGACCTCGACCACCCGGCCGCGCAGCCCGGCGACCAGGCGGCGACGGTGCTCGGCCATGCCGGCCTGGTCCATCGCGACGCTGGCGCGGGCGAACAGCCGGGAGAAGATCGGGTGGGAGACGGCCATCAGCGACCGGCCGGTGGCGCGCCGAGGCTGAGCAGGAGCGGGCCGGCGGATCCGTCGACCAGGTCGCCGAGGCGTACCCCGTCGAGCACGGCGAGGAAGGCGGCCTGCGCGCGGCGCAGCTCACCGCGCAGCCGGCACTCCGCAATCAGCGGGCAGACCGGCTGCGCGCAGTCGACCACCTCGCCGTCGCCCTCGAAGGCGCGGACCACCTGACCGACGGTGATGTCCGCTGCGTGCTCGGCGAAGGCCACGCCGCCGGAGCGGCCCCGGATGGTCACCAGGACCCCGATGCGTTGCAGCCGCTGCACCACCTTGGCGACGTGGCTGCGGGGCAGCGCGAGCCGGGTGGCGAGTTCGTCGACCGTGGCCCGGACCGGGGACGCGGCGGTCAGCATGGCGATCCGCAGCGCCATGTCGGTCGACCGGTTGAGCCTCACGCACCGACCCTAGCCACTCGGCGCCGTCCAGCACACCGGCAGATTCACGGTGACCCATGCCACCACGGCACCGGGACTTTCGACCCTAAAACAGGAATCGCTGATTCCTGTTTCGTAAGGATCGACCTGTTCGAGCCCCGGAAGGAGATTCGGTCGTGCTCTCGGAATCCTCAGCATCGGTCGTGACCGCCACCCTGCCCGTCGTGCGGGCGCACGGTGAGGCCATCACCGGCCGCTTCTACCAGCGGATGTTCGACGCCCACCCGGACCTGCTGGACCTGTTCAACCGGGGCAACCAGGCAACCGGGGCGCAGAAGGCCGCGCTCGCCTCCGCGGTGGTCGCGTACGCGGCGCACCTGACCGGCGACACCGGCATGCCGTGGGGGCCGGTCCTGGACCGCATCGCGCACAAGCACGCCTCGCTCGGCATCACCGCCACCCAGTACCCGATCGTCGGGCGGCACCTGCTCGCCGCGGTCGGCGAGGTGCTCGGCGACGCGGTCACCCCGGAGGTGGCCGCCGCCTGGGACGAGGTCTACTGGCTGCTGGCCTGCGAGCTGATCGCCCGCGAGGCGCGGCTCTACGCCGGCGCCGGCGTGCCCGAGGGCCGCCCGGTGTGGCGGGACTGGCGGGTGACCGCCCGCACCAGGGAGAGCGCCGACGTCGTCTCGCTCACCCTCGCGCCGGCCGGCGGGGATGCCGCGCCCGGCTTCACCCCCGGCCGGTACGTCTCGGTCGCCGTCGACCTGGACGGCGGCCGGGGGCAGCAGATCCGCCAGTACAGCCTCTCCGGCTGCCCCGGCGCCGACCAGTGGCGGATCACTGTGAAGCGGGTACGCGGGGAGGGCGGCGCGCCCGACGGCATGGTCTCCGGTCACCTGCACGACCGGGTGGCGGTCGGCGACACGCTGCGGCTCAGCCCGGCGTTCGGCGAGGTCGACGCCACCGGCGGCGACGGGCCGCTGCTGCTGGTCAGCGCCGGTATCGGGCTCACCCCGGCGATGGCGGCGCTGGCTCACCTGGCCGACCGCGATCCCGGACGCCAGGTGACGCTGGCGCACGCCGACCGGGACGCCGAGGCGCACGCGCTGCGCGCGGAACTCCCAGCGCTCCAGCAGCGGCTGCCGAACCTGGCCGTCCACCTCTGGTATCTCGACGCCGCCGGCGCCGACCTGCCCGGCCTGAAGGCGGAGGTGTCCGCCGGGCTGATCGACCCCGACCGGCTCCCGCTGCCCGCCGCGGTCGCCGCGCACCTGTGCGGCCCGGTCGCGTTCATGAACCTGGTCCGGGCCAACCTGCTGCGCCGGGGTGTGCCGGCCGATCGGATCGCCTACGAGGTGTTCGGCCCCGGCATGCTGCCGGGCTGACGCCCCGCCGCGAAACAGGACTTCACAGACCCGTTTTCGGTACGGGGACGCGCGTCGATGCCCTGGCCAGGGCCCGGAGCCTCCACAGCGGAGGCGGCGGGCCCGCGGAGAAGTCGGTGATCTACTGGTTAGGGGCGGAACCCGAGGGTAGGGGTCCACCCATGCGCGTCCTCGGCATCAACGCGATCTTCCACGACCCGGCCGCCGCCCTGGTGGTCGACGGCCGGGTGGTGGCCGCCGCCGACGAGGAGCGATTCAGCCGCCGCGACGAGTACAAGGTGATGGCGCTGGCCTCGTCCGGCACGCCGAAGCACCTGGACGTACTGCGCGAGCTGGTCCAGGCCATTGACAACGGCGGCGTCCGGGCCGAGCCGATCGACTGGGCGGGCCTGGCCGAGTGGTTCGGCCGCCGACCCGGCCGCGACGTGCCCGCGATCTACGTCGAGCACCGGCCACCACGGAAGCGGTGGACGCCGTCCCACCGGACGCCGGGGTGCTGTCCACCCGCGTCGACACGCTCGTGGAGGCGGCGCGCTGGCTGACCGAGGACGCAGACGCCGCGTACCGGCTCGGCGCACGGGCACGCGAGGTGGCGAAGGAACGGTTCCGTCCGGACCGCTTCCTCGCCGACTGGGACCGGATCCTGGAGGAGGAGACATGCGCATCGCGATGATTTCCGGGCACGCCAGCCCACTCGCCGCCCTCAGCGAGGAGGACGCCGGCGGCCAGAACACGCACGTGGCGGAACTCGCGTCCGCGCTCACCGGCGCGGGTCACGACGTCCGCGTCTACACCCGCCGCGACTCCCCCACGCTGCCGGAGACGGTCAGCGCGCCGGACGGCTACCAGGTGTGCCACGTGCCGGCCGGTCCCGACCGGCGGGTACCGAAGGACGAACTGCTGCCGTACATGAGCGAATTCGGCAGCTGGCTGGCCGACACCTGGCGGCACGGCGGCTGGACCCCGGACGTGGCGCACGCGCACTTCTGGATGAGCGGACTGGCCACCGTGCACGCGAGCCGCCGCACCGGCGTCCCGACAGTGCTGACGTACCACGCGCTCGGCACCGTCAAGCGCCGCCACCAGGGCGCCCGGGACACCAGTCCACCAGGGCGCGCCGGCTACGAGCGCGCGCTCGGCCGGGCCGTGGACCGGGTCGTCGTGCAGTGCTCGGACGAGGTCGCCGAGCTGGTCCGGATGGGCGTACCCCGGTCCCGGATGGCGCTCGTCCCGTCCGGCGTCAACGAGGCGGTGTTCCGCCCGGACGGCCCGGTCGCGCCCCGCGACCCGGCACGCCCGCGCATCCTCACCGTCGGGCGGATGGTCGAACGCAAGGGCTTCCTGGACGTGGTCCGGGCGCTGCCCGCGGTGCCGGACGCGGAGTGCGTGGTTGTCGGCGGCCCGCCGGCTCATCTGCTGCCCGCCGACACGTTCGCCCGCCGGCTGTCCGCGCTCGCCGACTCGTGCGGCGTGGCCGACCGGGTACGGCTGCTCGGCGGCGTGCCGCGCGAGGAGATGGGCGCCTGGTACCGGTCGGCGGACGTGCTCGTGGCCGCCCCCTGGTACGAGCCGTTCGGGCTCACCCCGCTGGAGGGCATGGCCTGCGGCGTACCGGTGATCGGCACGAACGTGGGCGGCATCGCCGACAGCGTGGTGGACGGACTCACCGGCGACCTGGTGCCGCCGCGTGATCCCCGCGCGCTCGGTACCGCGCTGCGCCGGCTGCTCGGCGACAACGTGCGCCGGTTCACGTACGCGACCGCCGCACTCGACCGCATCCGCAGCCGGTACTCCTGGAAGCGGTGCGCCGAGCAGCTCGGCGCGGTCTACGACGCGCTGACCAGCGCGGCCCGGCCCACACCGGCGGTGGCGTGATGGCCGGTCCCGACCCGCTCGAAACCGGCACCTGACCGGGCTGGCCGCGGCCCTGCTGCCGGACCGCGTGCCGGTGCAGCGGCCGCGGACACCCCTTACTACCCGCCGGTAGGTTAGGGCCGTAGGCTGATCCGGGTGAGCGGGGACTACACCCAGGAGTTCGTGGACGTCGACGGCGCGCGCATCGGCGTGCAGATCTACCCGGAGCCGGCCGGTCCGCCCGGCGCGCCGGTGGTGCTGATCTGGCCGGCCATGGGCGTGCGCGCCCGCTACTACCGGCCGTTCGCCGCCGCGCTGCGCGACGCCGGGCTCGCGGTGATCGTGGCCGACCTGCGCGGCACCGGCGAGAGCACGCCCCCGCCGTCGCGCGCCTGCCGCTACGGCTACCAGGAGATGGCCGCCGACATCGGCGCCGTCCTCGACGCGCTCAAGCCCCGGCTGGACGGCCGCGCCCGGCTGCTGCTCGGGCACTCCCTCGGCGGTCAGGTGGCGGTGCTGCACCAGGCGCTGCACGACGACGGCCGGGTGGACGGGCTGGCCCTGGTGGCGGTGGGGTTGCCGTGGTGGCGGCGGTACCCGGGCCTGCGCGGGTGGGGCGTGCTGCCGTACACCCAGGCGATCGCGGCGACGGCCCGGCTCCTCGGCGTCTGGCCCGGCTGGGGGTTCGGCGGCCGGCAGGCAAGCGGCGTGATCCGGGACTGGGCGCACACCGCCCGCACCGGCCGGTTCCCCGCGCTGGACGGGGTGGACGCGGAGGCCGCCGTGCGGCGGATCCGGACACCGGTGCTCGCGGTCAGCGTCGACGACGACCAGTACACGCCGCACGAGACGCTCGATCACCTCTGCGAGAAGCTGGCCGCGGCGACGGTGACGCGGCACCGCTACACGGTCGCCGAGGCGGGCGCGCCGCTGGACCACTTCACCTGGGTACGCGCGTCGGTTCCACTGGCCGCCCGGATCGCCGCGTTCGCCGGCACGCTCCCCCGGCGCTGAACCCTCCCCCTCCCCGCCACGCCGGGCGTGAGTCGCCCGATCGTGGGTATGCCGCACCGCCCGAACACGGCGGAGGGGGATCTGATGTCAGAACGGCACACCACGCTGCGCTCGATGCACGACCTGGGCCTGGCGGCCTGGTTCGGCGGTTCCCTGATGGGGGCGCTGGGCGTCAACGGCGCGGCGGCACGGATCAACGACACGACGGAGCGGCTGCCGGTGGCCTCGGCCGGCTGGGCGCGGTGGACGCCCGTCAACGCGGCGGCGATCGGCGCGCACCTGGCCGGCGCGGTCGGTGAACTGGTCACCGAGAGCCCGCGGATGGCCCGCCAGGCGGGCGTGGGGCGGATGAGCGCGGTGAAGACCGCGCTGACGGTCGGCGCCCTGGCGGTGACCGGCTACAGCCGGCTGGTCGGCATGCGGCTGGAGAAGGCCGGCGGGCCGCCGGTCGAGGGGACCACCGAGCCCAACCACCACACCCCGGCGAACGTCGCCGCCAGCCAGCGGCAGATGAAGCTGCTCCAGTGGGCGGTCCCGGCACTGACCGGCGCGCTGGTCGTGGTGTCGGCGTACATGGGTGAGCAGCAGAAACCGGGCCAGGTGTTCCGGGGCATGCTGGATCGCGCGGGCGGCATCATGTCCGCGCCGAAGAACATCGGCAAGGTGGCCGCCGTGGGCGCGGCCGGACGTTCCCTGGTCGGAGCGGCCCGTTGACCACCGCGCGGCCGGCGACCCACATCGGGGTGGGCCACCGGCCGCGCGGTGCACCGGGACAGGCCGTCCGTCGGCGGGCGGCACGGACATCAGCAGCCAGGCGAGGTGACCATGACCAGCAGGGACCGGCCGGGTACGGGTGACGGGCGCGGGCCGGAGTCGGCCGCGCCGTGGGGCATCACCGACGGCTTCGACGCCGACCCGCCGTGGGGCGCCGGCGACAGCGACCCGATGGACGAGGGCAGCGAGGAGACCGCCGTGCCCGAGGGGCGGCTCGGCGAACGCCGGGCGGCCGGCGCCGGGCCGGGCGGGCCGAAGGCGGGCCGGCACGGGTTCGGATCCGTGGAACCGACCCGGACGCCCGAGGCCGGGCCGGGCGCACCGCCCGATCCGGCCCCGTCGGGGCGGACGTTCCCGGACGACAGCGCGGACGGCGACCTCGGCGACAACGCGCTGGAGGAGGCCACCGGGATGCACCCGGAGACGCGTCCCTGAGAGCTCAGGAGCCGGTGCCGTCCTCACCCGGCCGGCCCGGCGCGGACGGCTCGTTGTCCGGCACCGGTGACTCGGCCACCGGGTGCCCGGTGTCGTCGACGAGACCCGGCGCCATGCTGCCGCCGTGCGCCTCCTCGGCCTCCCGGGTCGCTCGCGGGTCCCGCTCGTCCTCGCCGCGCCGCTTCTCCACAGATCCCCCTTCGTGCTCGTCCATGCACCCGGCGGTACCCGGACGACGGCCGAGGAAACGTCAGGCGCGCGCGGCGGCGGGCGCGACCCCGAGCAGGTCGGCCAGGCGGGCGGCGTCACGCTGGGCCTGGTCGCCGCAGCAGTTGTTCATCAGCACGTGCAGCTCGGCGCACTGGTCGGCCAGCTCGCGCAGCAGCACCGACCAGTGCCGCAGCTCCTGCTCGCCGTAGGCGTAGCGGAACCGCTCCTGCTTGTCCCCGCTCTCCCAGGCCGTGCTGTGCCCATGGAACCGGATCACGGCCAGGTCGGTGGTGGCGACCAGGATCGGCGGCACTGAGGAGACGTGCCCCTGCGGCATGTCCACGCAGGCGTACCCGAGGTCGTGCTCGCGCAGGAACGTCACGGTCTCGGCCATCGCGTCCCCGTCGAACCAGGACGAGTGCCGCAGCTCGACTGTCACCGGCCAGGGGCGGCAACGCCGCGCCGCGTCCAGGATCCGCCGCCGGGCCGCGTCGCCGCGAGCCAGCCACGGCGGGAACTGCAGCAGCACGGCGCCGAGCCGGTCGGCCGCCGCGAGCGGCGCCAGCGCCGCGTGGAACCGGTCCCACAACTCGTCGTACGCCCCGGCGGGCAGGTCGCGCCAGCGGATCCGGCTCGGGCCGCCTTCCGGACGCAGGTCGCGGGGCAGCGCGTCGACCGGCGTGTGGTGGCCGGTGAACAGCCGGAACGCCTTGACGTCGAAGGTGAACCCGTCCGGGGTCGCCTCCGCCCAGGCCGCCGTGGTCTCCGGCACCGGCACGGCGTAGTACGACGTGTCCACCTCGACCAGTCCGAACCGCTCGGCGTACCAGCCGAGCCGCCCGGCAGGGGTGTTGACCCCGCGCGGATACCAGCCGGAGCGGACCAGCATCTGGTCGGCCCACGAGGACGTGCCCACCTTGATGACACCCATGTAATTCAGTTCACCGCGACCGTCGGACATCGGCAACCGGAGATGCCATCCGGGCCGTGACCGGCTCGGGGTGACCGACCTCACCGTGGGTCGGCCGTGCCGGAGTGTGACGCCCGGCCGGGTGTCGGCGCTGAGGGTCACGAGATGGACGCATCCGGCCTGGACCAGGAAACCGTCGAGCGACTGCTCGCCGGCCGCTCCGGCGACACGCCGTCCGCCCCGCCGGGACTGGCCGCCGTGCTGGACGCGGTCCGTGCCGCTCCCGGCGCGGGCGAACTCGACGGCGAGGCGGCCGCCGTCGCGGCGTTCCGGTCGGCCCGGCGGATGCGCCGTCGCCGCGGTGCCCGGTTCGGCGTCCGGGCCCGGTTCGGCGTCAGGGTGGCAGTGACCGCGCTCGCCGCGTCCCTCACCGGTGGAGTCGCGCTCGCCGCGACCGGGAACCTGCCGCGCGCCGCGCGTCCGGCAGCGCCGCCGCCCGTCACCGCACCCCCTGCGCCGTCGGCCCGGCCGAGCCCGCCGGCCGGCTCACCGGGACCCCGGACGCCGCACCCGTCCTCACCGCCCGGCCTGTGCGTGGCGTACCGGGCCGTCGCCGAGCAGGAACGGGGCCGCGCCCTGGGCACGCCCGCCTTCGGCGACCTCGTCAGCGCCGCCGGGGGCCGCGACCGCGTGCCGGACTACTGCGCCGGGCTCCTGGGCGACGACGATCCGCCGGGGAAGGCCGGCGACGGGCGAGGCGCAGGCAGGACCGAGCACCCGGTCCATCCCTACGGCACGCCGCCGGGCGTGGACGGCGGCCCCGCGCCCGAGCACGCCGGACCGCCGTCCGGTACCCCGCCCAGGCGGCGTCCCGGCTGACGACCGGCTGGTAGCTTGCCCCCGTGACCCCCCGGCGTCGCCTACCGGCGATCCTCCTCCGCCTCGCGGTGGTGCTCGCCGTGCTGGCCGGCATCGTGCTCACCGCGCTCGGCCCGGCCACCGTGACCGGCCTGCTGCCGTACTTCACCATCCAGAGCAACGTGGCGGTCGGCGTCCTCGCCGGATACGCCGCCTGGTGCGCGCTGCGCGACCGGCCGGAGCCGCCGAGCGTCCTCAAGGGCGCGGTGACCCTCTACATCACCATCACCGGCACCGTCTACCACCTGGTGCTGGCCAACCCGGCCAGCCCGTTCGCCATGGCCCAGCCCGACCGGCAACCGGGTGAGTGGTGGGGCAACCAGTTCCTGCACACGGTGGTGCCGCTGCTGGCGGTCGCCGACTGGGTGCTGTTCGACAGGCGCGGCCGGCTGCGCTACCGGTACGCCGCCTGGTGGCTGGCGTTCCCGGTCGGATACCTCGGGTTCGCGCTGGTACGCGGCCTGATCGTGGACAGCTACCCGTACCCGTTCATCGACGCGGGCGAACTCGGCTACGACGGGGTCGCGATCAGCGCGGTCGGCTTCGCCGCGGTGTTCTGGCTGCTGGGCCTGCTGTTCGTGGGCGTGGACCGGCTGCTCGCCCGGACCGGCCGTGCCGAAGCGGCGGAGCCGGCGGTCGCGACCGGGCCGATGGAGCCGGCTCCCGGCTCACCGGTGGCCCAGCGGGAGACCACCGGCTCGGCCTGAGCGGCGGGCCGGTCAGGCAGCCCGGCGGGCCGGCTGGCCCGCGCGCATCCGCCGGCCCGCGCCGCGTTCCCGGCCGTACGAGTCGGCCCGTCCCCACCGGCCCGGCACGTCGAGCAGCTCGATCCGCCCGAACCCGGTCGGGATCGCCGGGTTCACCAGCAGGTTCTCCCCGCACGGGCGCAGGCCCAGGATGGTCGCCAGCAGCATCAGCAGCCCACCCGAGGCCCACGACTGCGGTCGCCCGGCCTCCGGCAACTGGACCGGGTACTTGGTCAACCCGCGCGGATAGCCGGCGATCACCTCCGGGACCGAGCCGCCGAGCGTCTCCGCCATCGCCAACACACCGGCGGCGATGTCGGCCGCCTCCTCGTCGTAGCCGTACCGCCGCAGGCCCGCCGCGACGATCGCGTTGTCCGACGGCCAGACCGCGCCGAGGTGCGCGCCGACCGGGTTGTACGGCCGCTGCCCCTGCGCGTAGGTGCGCACACCCCAGCCGGAGAACAGGTCCGGCCCGCACAGGTGCCCGGCCACCGCGTCGGCCCGGCCGGGCTCCACGATGCCGCTCCACAGCAGGTGCCCCAGGTGCGAGGTGAGCGCGTCGACCGGCTCGCCGTCCGGGGTGAGCGCCAGCGCGTAGTAGCCGCGCTGCGGCAGCCAGAAGTCCCTGTCGAACTGCTCCCGCAGCCGCGCCGCGTCGGCCTCCAGGCGCTCGGCGTAGCCCGGGTCGCCCCAGAACTCCCGGGCCAGGCGGGCGCCCCGGATCCGCGCGTCGTACGCGTACCCCTGGAGCTCGCACGTGGCGCGCGGGTACGGCGGCTCCGCGCCGTACCGGTCGACGACGGCCTCCGGGGAGTTGCGCCAGGCCTGGTTGGCGACCCCGCTTTCGGTGTTGCGCGGCCGGTAGCGCAGGTAGCCGTCGCCGCACTGGTCGCCGTAGCGGGTCAGCCAGTCCAGCGCCATCCGAGCCGGGTGCCGCAACTCGTGGACCAGGTCGGCGTCACCGGTCCAGCGCTCGTACTCGTCGAGCAGGATCACGAACAGCGGCGTGGTGTCGGCGGCGCCGTAGTAGAGCGCGGTGGGCTGCTCGTCGAACGCGGCCGCCTCGCCGTACCGCAGCTCGGCGACGATCTTGCCAGGCTCCTCCTCGTGGTAGTCGTCGAGCCGGCCGCCCTGCAACATCGCCAGCATGTGCAGCGTGGCCGAGGTCAGCTCGGGCGTGAACGGAAGCGTCTGGAGGCAGGTGATCAGCGCGTCCCGCCCGTACAGCGTCATCGCCCAGGGCATCCCGCCCACCGGCACCCGGTCGGTGTAGGCCAGCGGCATGTAGCGCAGGGCGGCCAGGTCGGTCAGTGCCTGCCGGTACACGGCGGTGAGCCCGGGCCGGTCGGAGACCAGGTGCGGCGCCCGGTCGAGCCACCGTTCGAGGTCGTCCCGCATGTCCTGGCGGACGTGCTGCCGGTGCGACTCGATGTCGGCCCGCAGGTCCCGCCCTCCCGCACCCTGAATGATCATGGCGACGTGCAGGTCGACGTGCCACTCGCCCTGCGGCTCGACGCGGATCCGGAAGGTCATCCCGCGCGCGTCCACGTCGGCCGGGGCGGAACTGGAGACGCACGTCTCCCGGGCGAACCGCCCGCGCTCGTACCGGATCCGCAACCGCTGCCCCTCCGGGTCGGGGACGACAGTCGGGCGGCGCGGGCCGGGACGCAGGATCTCGGAGGTGTCGGCGAAGTCGGCCGCCATCTCCATCCGCACCGTGTACTCGGCGGGTTCGGCCGAGTGGTTCAGCACCGTGAGGCTCTCGTGGTACGCCTCGTCGATCGAGCGGTGCCGGATCACCGAGACGTCGGCGTCCACGTAGTGGCTGGCGGCGCCCGGCACCAGCACGAAGCGGGTCTCGAAGTAGGTCAGGTCGTCGCGGGACAACGCGTGCAGCCGCTCGCCGTCGATCGTGAGCACCCAGTGGGACAGGAATCGGGTGTCGAACGAGAACAGGCCGATCGGTGCGGACGGGTCGCGTTCCATGTCGCCCTGCGCGTCGCTCAACGCGAACGCGTTGCCGGCGAGGACATGGACCAGTTCCTGCCTCATCGGGCCGCCGCCCGCTTGCCGGGCACGTCGCGGGGATCGCGGGCGTCCGGCGGGCCGGGGAAGATCCGGCGCAGCGTCATCAGCAGCTTCAGTTCGCCCCGCGCGGCGAGGTCGTTGCGCAGCAGCGCGGCGGCCGGGTGCAGGCGGCCCGCCGCGATCCGGTCGAACACCTCCCGGTTCGCGCCGACCACCAGGTCGGCCTCCTCGGCCAGGCGCTCCACCCGGACGTCCTGCCGGTCGATGGTCAGGTACCAGTGCTCGGTGTGTCCGTCGTCGCGCAGGTCCAGGCGGATGGTGCCGGAGGTGGTCTCGGGCAGCTCCGGGTGCCGGCCGGCGGTCCCGCGGGCCAGGTGTTCCACGGCCGAGACGCTCATCGGGCCCTCCTCGTCGGTGGTCGCGGCCGGCGCCGCTCGTCCCGCAGCGTCCCCGCGCTGCGGGTGAGGCGAACTCACCCGGTCCGGGTGAGCCGCGGCGGCCCGGCGGGTATCCCTGAGCCGTGCCGACGACCGGGGACGCCACCGCCGACCGGGTGCTGCTCGCGCTGCTGACCATGCAGCGCGAGTCGTGGGAGCAGGGAATCCTCGGTCAGGCGCTGCTCGACCTGGGCCTGGACGAGGCCGCCGTGCTGGTCGCCGACGCCGCGGTGACCCGGCAGCGGCCGGACGGCCGGCTCGGCGAGCCGCCCGGCTCGGTGGGCGCGGTGAACGGCGCCGCGTGCGGCGAGGTGGTCCGGCACGCCGCGCGGAGCACCGGCGGCCGGCGGTACGCGGCGGCGCTGGACGCCCAGCTCGACTGGCTGACCCGGCGGGCGCCGAGGGCCGCCGACGGCACGCTGTTCCACCTGCTCGACGGCCGCCAGGTCTGGGCGGACACGGTCTACATGGTGGTGCCGCTGCTGGCGCTGACCGGCCGGACCGAGGCGGCCGCCGCGCAGGTCGCGGGGCACCGGCGACGGCTGTACGACACGCGCACCGGCCTGTACGCCGCACGCTGGGACGAGGACCGGGGCGAACTGGACCGGCCCGGCCCCTGGGGCACCGGCAACGGCTGGGTGGTCGCCGGGATCGCCCGCGCGCTGCGGCTCGCGCCGGATTGGCCGGGCGACCTCCGCGCCGAGCTGGCCGGGCACGTCGAGGAGGTGCTGACCGCCTGCCTCGCGTACCGGGGCGCGGACGGGCTCTTCCCCGACGTGCTGGACGAGCCGGGCGCGTTCCGCGAGGCCAACACGGCCCAGCTGCTCGGGTACGCGGCCCTCACCGGAGTGGCCGGCGGGTGGCTGTCCCGGTCCTGGTACGACGTGGGAGCGGACCTGCTGGCCGCCGCCGCCCGGCGCATCGACGCGTACGGCCGGGTGACGGGCGTCAGCGGGGCGCCGGACTTCGAGCGCCCCGGCACCTCGCCCGAGGCGCAGGCGTGTCACCTGCTCGGGCACGCCGCGTTGCACCGGGCCGGTGCGGCGCTCAGCGCAGGATGAGTCCGCGCACGTACGCGGCCTGGCCGACGTGCTGGAAGTCGTCGTCCAGCACGCTCACGAGCCGCACCCCGAGCGTCACCGGCGGATCCCAGTTCTCGTCCACCACCCGGTCCAGGTCGGCCGGGCGCAGCCCGCGCAGGTACGCCAGGCTCCGGTCCACCACCGCCCGGTGGTAGTCCAGCAGCACGCCGCCGTCCTCCGGGCGTACCGCGGCGATCTGCTCCGGGCCGTGCCCGAAGCCGGTGTCGGCGGGGTCGGGCCGCAGGCCGCACCGCGCCGCCCAGTCGCCGGTGACCCAGAGCTGCGGCTGGCCCATCACGTCGGCGACGTGGTCGTCATGGATCCGGGTCAGGTGCCAGACCAGCCAGCCGACCGGGTTCGCCCCGTCGGCGGGCGCCTGCCGCAGCTGGGCCGCGTCGAGCCCGTCGAGCGCCCCGGCGACCAGATCGGGCAACCGCCCGTACGCCTCGGTCAGCACGTCCGTCGCGTCCACGTGCGCCTCACTCCCTCACCGTCTGCTGCACTTCCCTCGGGCAGTACCGCCCAGCGTGCCCGGCAAACCTCGGCACGGGCACCGCCTCTAGGGTGATCGCGTGGTCGCGGCGCTGGAGCTGTATCTGGACACCGACGCCACCCGGCGGATCCGGGTGCTGTGGGACCTGCTGGAGTCCGACGGGGTGCCGAGCATGCGGTCCCTGCTGGCGCAGCGGCACCGCCCGCACGTCTCGCTGGCGGTCGCGCCCCGCCTGGACCCGCACCGCGTCGCCGAGGCGCTCGCCGGAACCGTGGTGGCCGCTCCGCTGCGGCTGGAGTTCCAGCACGCCGGGCAGTTCCTCGGCCGGGTGCTCTGGCTCGGGCCGGCGCCGACGCCCGAGCTGCTGGCGCACCACGCCGGGGTGCACGAGCGGCTGGCGCGGGCCGGCGTCGAGGTGGTGGAGCACTACCGGCCGGGCCGCTGGGTGCCGCACTGCACGCTGTCCATGCGGGTGCCGAACCCGCTGATGGGCGCGGCGGTACGCCGGTGCCTGGAGGTGCTGCCGCTGACCGCGACGGTGGTCGGCGCGGCGGTGGCCGACCACGCCCGCGACATCTCCCACCCGCTGCCCTGACACCCTCCCCACCCCA
>NZ_WBKS01000111.1:0-21042 GCF_008868145.1 Micromonospora sp. AMSO1212t | reverse complement strand
GCCGGCCCAGCCGGACACGGCGGTCCCCGCCGCCGCGCCGGCCGACGTAGCCGCCGTTCCGTCCCCCGCTCCTGACCCGCCCGCTTCCGAGGAGACCCCGCACGATGCGTACCACTCGACTCGTCGCGCCCGCCGCCGCCGGGCTGCTCGCCGTCGCCGGACTGGCCGGCTGCGGGGGCGGTGACGACGCCGACGCCACGAACGGCGGTCCGATCGCCGTCAAGGCCACCGACACCGTCTGTGAGGTCGGCGACACCGAGATCGACGCCGGCCAGGTGACCTTCAAGGTGACGAACACCGGCTCCAAGGTCAACGAGTTCTACGTCTACGCGGCCGGCGACCGGGTGATGGGCGAGGTGGAGAACATCGCCCCGGGGCTCAGCCGCGAGCTGCGGGTCGAGCTGGCCGCCGGCACGTACGAGACGGCCTGCAAGCCGGGGATGAGCGGCCGGGGCATCCGGGGCGCACTGAAGGTCTCCGGCACCGCCGCGACAGTCGCCCCGGACGCCGCGCTGACCCAGGCCACCGAGAGCTACCAGCGGTACGTGCGCAGCCAGACCGCCGCCCTGCTGACGAAGACAGAGGAGTTCGTGGCGGCGGTCAAGGCGAACGACGTGACCAAGGCCAAGGCGCTGTACCCGGTGGCCCGCACCTACTGGGAGCGGATCGAGCCGGTCGCGGAGAGCTTCGGCGACCTCGACCCGAAGATCGACGGCCGCGAGGAGGTGGTCGAGGAGGGCATGGAGTTCACCGGCTTCCACCGGATCGAGAAGGACCTCTGGACCACAGGGGACGTGAGCAAGGACGGCGCCGTCGCCGACCGGCTCCTGGTCGACGTGAAGGCGATCGTCGCCAAGGCGGACGCCGAGAAGCTCACCCCGCTCCAGCTCGCCAACGGCGCCAAGGCGCTGCTTGACGAGGTCGCCAGCGGCAAGATCACCGGCGAGGAGGAGCGCTACTCGCACACCGACCTCTGGGACTTCAACGCCAACCTGGAGGGCTCGAAGGCGGCCGTCGCCGCGCTGCGCCCGGCGCTGGAACAGCGCGCGCCCGACCTGGTCAAGCAGCTCGACAGCGAGTTCGCGAACGTGGAGGCCACGCTCGGGCGGCACCGGGCCGGGGACGGCTGGAAGCTGCACACCCAGCTCGGCAAGGCCGAGCTGAAGGAGCTGTCGGACGCGGTGAACGCGCTGGCCGAGCCGGTCAGCAAGGTCGCGGCGGCCGTCGCGCGATGACCGGCCCGGACGGCGGTGACGCGACGAGCGAGCCGAACAGCCGGCGGACCGGCCGCCGCCTGTCCCGACGCCGCGCGATGACCCTGGCCGGCGTCGGCGTGGCCGGAGTCGCCGGGGTGGCGGGCGGCGCGGGTGCCCTGCTCGCCGGCGGGAACGAGGCCTCCGCCACCGGATCGGCGGCCGGTTCCGTGCCGTTCCTCGGCGAGCACCAGGCCGGCGTCACCACCCCCGCCCAGGACCGGCTGCACTTCGTCGCGTTCGACGTGGTCACCAAGGACCGGGACCGGCTGGTCGCGATGCTCCAGGAGTGGACCGCCGCCGCGGCCCGGATGACCGCCGGCAAGGACGCCGGGGTGATCGGCGCGGTCGGCGGCATGCCGGAGGCCCCGCCGGACGACACCGGCGAGGCGCTCGGACTGCCCCCGTCGCAGCTCACCCTCACCGTGGGATTCGGGCCGTCGCTGTTCCGCGACGCGCAGGGCCGGGACCGCTTCGGCATCGCCGCCCGGCGTCCGGCCGCCCTCGCCGACCTGCCGCACTTCGCCGGTGACGCGCTGCGGCCGGAGCTGTCCGGCGGGGACCTCTGCGTCCAGGCCTGCGCCAACGACCCTCAGGTGGCGGTGCACGCCATCCGCAACCTGGCCCGGATCGGCATGGGCGTGGTGAGCGTCCGCTGGTCGCAGCTCGGCTTCGGGCGTACCTCCTCGACGTCGCGGGACCAGGCCACACCCCGCAACCTGTTCGGCTTCAAGGACGGCACCGCCAACCTCAAGGCCGAGGACGCCGGCCTGCTCCGCGACCAGCTCTGGGTGCAACCCGGCGACGGCCCGGACTGGATGACCGGCGGCTCCTACCTGGTCACCCGGAAGATCCGGATGCTGATCGAGACGTGGGACCGCAGCCCGCTGGCCGAGCAGGAGACGATCGTCGGCCGGACCAAGGGCAGCGGCGCCCCACTGGGCCGCCGCGACGAGTTCGACGAGCCGGACTTCGCCGCGAAGGGCGACGACGGCGAGCCGCTCATCGCCGACACCGCGCACGTACGACTGGCCCACCCGGACGCGAACAACGGCGCCCGCCTGCTGCGCCGCGGCTACAACTTCGTGGACGGCTCCGACGGGCTGGGCCGGCTCGACGCCGGCCTGTTCTTCATCGCCTACCAGCGGGATCCGCGCCGGCAGTTCGTGCCGATCCAGACCCGGCTGGCCCGCAACGACGCGATGAACGAGTACCTGCGGCACGTCTCCAGCGGCCTGTTCGCCTGCCCGCCCGGCGTACGCGACGCCGCCGACTGGTGGGGGCGGGCGCTGTTCGCCTGAGCCCGGCTCAGCGGCGTACCGGATCGGGGCCCGCGTCCGGGACGGCGGACCGCAACCGGCCGGTGGCCGGCGCGGCGGGACGCAGGGCGGCCGGCGCGACGGCGTGCAGCACCGTGGCCGGGGCCGGGACCAGCTCCGGCCAGAGCGTGGCGGTGACCGTCCGGGCGCGGCCCAGCCGGAGCGCGGCCCGGCGCCCCCGCTCGGCCAGCACGGCGGACAGGTAGACCCAGTCCGGCGCGGACCACGGCGGAGGCGGCGAGGTGACCGCCGCGACCTCCGCCCACAGCGCCCGGCCCAGCCGGGAGCGGTCCGGCTCGGCGAGCTGAGGCAGCCGATCCAGGTACTGCCGGGCGGCCAGCGCCAGCCCGTCGTCGAACCGGGTCAGATCGAGAGTGGTCGCCCAGGCCAGCAGCGGCGGCGGAGCCGGCGGCAGCGGCCGCCACAGCGCGGCGCCTCGGCTGTGCACCACGAGCGTGCCGGCGACCAGGTCGCCCAGCCGCCGGCCGCGCGGGTCGGTGAGCATCACCGTGACGCTCGCGACCCAGCTCAGCAGCGGCAGCACCAGACCGGGCCACTCCACCGCGACACCGACCAGCGCCCGGGTCAGCGACTGGCCCACCCCCACCGGACCGCCGTCGGCCCGGACCACGCGCAGCCCCACGGCCAGCTTGCCCACCGTCCGGCCACCGGCGAAGCGTTCCATCACCACCGGATAGCCGAGCAGGACCAGCACCAGCAGCACGGTCTGGAGCGCGCCGGCCAGCGCGGTGTCGAGGAGATCCCCCAGCAGGGCGAGCGCCACCATCGCCAGCACCGCGCCGAGCAGCAGAAACAGCGCGAGCTGGATCACGGCGTCGATCAGCAGGGCGAGCACCCGGGAGCCCAGCCGGGCCACCCGGACGTCCAGCTCCACCGCCTCGCCGCTGACCAGACCGGCGTCGGCCCAACGGGGCGGTGGGGGAGGTTGCGCGCGCACCCCGACAGTGAACACCATGGACGCCGAACGGGGGAGGCTGAGTGGATCTCGACGCGTACGTGGCCGAGCACGGCGCCGAATGGCGGCGGCTGGAACACCTGACCGGCCGGCGCCGCCTCGACGCGGCCGAGGTCGACGAACTGGTGGCGCTCTACCAGCGCAGCGCCACGCACCTGTCCGCGCTGCGCGCCCGGGCGCCCGAGCCGGTGCTGGTGAACCGGCTGTCCCACCTGGTCCTCGCAGCCCGGGCCCGGGTCACCGGCCGGCCCCGGCTGTCCTGGGCGGCGGTGGGCCGGTTCCTGGCCGCCGACCTGCCCGCCGCCCTCTACCGGGCCTGGCCCTGGTGGTGCGGCGTGGCCACCGCGTTCAGCGCCCTGAGCGCCTTCCTCATCTGGTTCGTCGCCGGCAACCCGGACACCGCCGCCGCGTTCGTCGGCCCCGAGGCGGCGCGGCAGCTCGTGGACTCCGGTTTCGCCGGCTACTACACCGAGTTCGCCGCGCCCACGTTCGCGTTCCACCTGTGGACGCACAACGCCTGGCTGGCCGCCCAGTGTCTGGCCGCCGGCGTGCTCGTGGTTCCGGTGCTCTGGCTGCTGTGGCAGAACGCGCTCAACATCGGCGTGGTCGGCGGCGTGATGATCTCCTACGGCCGGGCGGACGTCTTCTTCGGCATGATCACCCCGCACGGGCTGCTGGAGCTGACCGGCATCTTCGTCGCCGCCGGGGTCGGACTGCGGACCGCCTGGGCGTGGATCGCCCCGCCCGCGCACCTCGGGCGCGGCCGGGCGGTCGCCGAGGCGGGACGGCTCGCCGTCGTGGTCGCGGCCGGCCTGGTCGGCGTCTTCGCGGTCTCCGCGCTGATCGAGGCGTTCGTGACCCCGGCGCCGGTGCCGGTCGCGCTGCGGGTGGCCGCCGGCGCCGCCGTGTGGCTGGCGTTCCTGGCGTACGCGCTGGTGCTCGGAAGGCGCGCGGTCAGAGCTGGCCGAGGGACTTGAGCCGCAGATACGTGTCGGCGACGGCCGGAGCCAGCCGGTGCCCCGGTACGTCCACCACAGTTACGCCGTAGCGCGACAGGGCGGCGCGCACCCGGTCCCGTTCGGCCAGCGCCCGCAACGCCGACGCGGCCGCGTACGGGTCGTCCGGGCCGGCCGGGGTGGCAGTGGCGAGCCGGTTCAGCACCGGATCACCTGCGGCGGCCAGCACCACCCGGTGCCGGGTCGCCAGCCGGGGCAGCACCGGCAGCAGCCCGTCTCCGATCGCGCCCGCCTCCAGCGCGGTGAACAGCACCACCAGGCTGCGCTGCCGCTCCCGGCGCAGCACCTCGGCGGCGATCAGCTCGAAGTCGGTCTCGGCCAGCGCGGGCTGCAACGGCGCCACCGCGTCGACCAGCCGGGCGAGCAGCGCCGGACGGCCGCTGCCGGTCACCCGGGCCCGGATCTCGGTGTCCGCCGCCAGCAGGTCCACCCGGTCACCGGCCCGGGCGGCGAGCGCGGTGAGCAGCAGCGCCGCGTCGATGGCGGTGTCGAGCCGGGGCTCGTCGCCGAGGCGTACCGCCGACGTGCGGCCGGTGTCCAGGACGCAGACCAGGCGCCGGTCCCGCTCCGGGCGCCACGTGCGCACCAGCACGTCGGCCCGGCGGGCGCTGCCCCGCCAGTCGATCGAGCGGACGTCGTCGCCCACCGCGTACTCGCGGAGTGTGTCGAACTCGGTGCCGTGACCGCGCCCGCGGGTCACCTGCACACCGTCGATGACCCGCAGCCGGGCCAGCTTCTCCGGCAGGTGCCGGCGGGAGTCGAAACGGGGCAGCACCCGCAGCGTCCACCGTGGCGTGGCGGGCGTTCCGGCGCGTTGCCGGGCGCCCAGGCGCATCGGCCCGAGCGACCGTACGGTCAGCGCCACCGCCGGCCGGTCGCCGCGCCGGGTCGGGGTGAGCCGGACCGGCAGCGTCGCGGTGCCACCGGGCGGCACGGTGAGCAGGCGATCCGGCGGCACGTCGGGGCGCGCCCCGGCCGAAGGCACCCAGGCGTCGCGTATCTGGGCGTACAGCGTGCGGTCGGTCGGGTTGGCCAGGTGCAGGGTGACGGTGGCGGTGGCGCCGAGGCGGACCGTGCGCTCCCCGGACCGGGTCACTGTGAGCGCGTCCGGCGGGACCGCCATCGCCCGGTCGAGCAGCACCAGCAGCAGCACCGCCGCGGTCAGCACGGCGACGCCGAGGAACGGCGCCGGCCAGGCCGGCAGGGTCAGCGCGCCCACGCCGAGCAGCAGGCCCGCCCGCCAGGTCATCGCGGCGTCGGCACGGTGGCCAGCACCGAGTCCAGCACGGCGTCGACGGTCACGCCCTCCAGCTCCGCCTCCGGACGCGGACGCAGCCGGTGCCGCAGCGTGGGCCGGGCGACCGCCTTGACGTCGTCCGGGGTGACGTGGTCGCGGCCGGCCAGCCAGGACCACGCCTTGGCGGTGTTCAGCAGCGCGGTGGCGCCCCGGGGCGACGCGCCCAGCTCCAGCGCCGGGGCGGACCGGGTGCCCCGGCACAGGTCCACGATGTAACCGAGCACCGGCTCGGCCACGTGCACCCCGCGGACCTCGGCCCGGGCGGCGGCCAGGTCCGCCACGCCGGCCACCGGGCGTACGCCCGCCGCGCGCAGGTCGCGCGGGTCGAAACCGGCGTGGTGCGCGCGCAGCACGCCCAGTTCCTCCTCCCGCTCCGGCAGCGGCACGGTCAGCTTGAGCAGGAAGCGGTCGAGCTGCGCCTCGGGCAGCGGGTAGGTGCCCTCGTGCTCGACCGGGTTCTGGGTGGCCGCGACGATGAACGGGTCGGGCAGCGGACGACGCTCGCCCTCGACGGAGACCTGCCGCTCCTCCATCACCTCCAGCAGCGCCGACTGCGTCTTGGGCGGCGTGCGGTTGATCTCGTCGGCGAGCAGCAGGTTGGTGAAGACCGGCCCCTCCCGGAACGTGAACGCGGCGGTCCGCTGGTCGAAGATCAGCGAGCCGGTGACGTCGCCGGGCATCAGGTCGGGGGTGAACTGCACCCGCTTGGCGTCCAGGTCGAGCGCGGCGGCCAGGGTCCGGACCAGCAGCGTCTTGGCCACCCCCGGTACGCCCTCCAGCAGCACGTGCCCCCGGCAGAGCAACGCGATCACCAGGCCGGTGACCACGGCGTCCTGCCCGACGACGGCCTTCGCCACCTCGGCGCGCAGCCGGTGCAGGGCGGCGCGGGCGCCGGACGGGGCGGTGGTCGTGACGGGTCCGGTCACCGGAGGTCTCCTTCGCTGGGATGCGGGGCCAGGGTACGGGTCAGGGCGTCCAGTTCGCGGGCCAGCTCCAGCAGCTCGCGGTCCTTCTCCGGGGTGGGACCGTAGAGCAGGTCGGCCACCCGCTCCGGGTCGGCGCCGGCGCGCTCGGCGACCCGGGCGGCCACCTCGTCACCGGGCGTGTCCGGGGGCAGGTTGAGGCGGGTCGTCAGCCGTTCCAGCGCGCCGGCGCGCAGCGTCCCGGCGACCGTGTCCCGGGCGCCCGCCCGGCGGTAGAGCCGCGCCCGGCCGCGTACCGTCTCGGCGGATCGGACGGTCACCGGCAGCGGCTCCGAGACCGGCGGCCCGAGCCGGCGGGCCCGCCACAGCACCACCAGCAGCCCGGCCAGGGCGAGCTGCACCAGGAGGGCCCAGAACCACTGCGGGAAGGCGCCCCAGAGCGGGTTCTCCCGGGGCGGGTCGGCGCGGTCGGGCGGGTCGGGCCGTTCCGACCGGCCGCTGCCGGCCGGGGCGGGCTCCTCGGTGGCCGGATCCAGGGACCAGCTCGGGCGCGTCGGGGCCGGCACCGGCTCGGGCAGGTCGAGCCAGACCAGTGGGCGGCCGCCGCCGAGCAGGCCGGTGGCGAGCGCCTCGTTGCCCCACTCGCCGATCCGGTCGTTGCGGAACGGGTCGCTGGCGCCGGCCAGCACCACCTCGACCCGGCCGGGGGCGCGCAGCAGCGCGCCGCCGTAGCAGTGGTCCACCTCGGCCGGGCCGGCGTAACGCTGGAGGTCGACGGCGGCCGTACCGGCCCGGACCGCCTCGGGCAGCGGGCACGGCGTGCCGTCCGCGTCCGGCGGTACCGCCCGGGCGGCCCAGCGCCCGCCGGCCGGCTCGATCGCGGTGTCCAGTTCGGCGAGCACCCGCCTGGAGGGCTCGACGAGCACCAGCCGGCTGCCGGGCGGCAGGGTGGTCAGCCCGTCGAGCAGGTCCGGGTGCACCAGCCCGGGCGCGGGCACGAACAGCGTGCTCGGCTCGGCTCCGGCGGTACGCAGCGCCGCCGCCAGGTCCGTCTCCCGGCGCACCGGCACGCCCTGCGTACGCAGCGCCTCGGCGAGCCGGCTGCCACCGTCGTCGTCGGTGGCGACCGGGGACAGGAAACCGGGCTCGTCCGCGTCGGGCCGGTCGACCGCGCGCAGCACGAGCGTGGTCACGATCAGCAGAACTGCGAGCCCGAGCGGGACGAGCAACCGGTACGTACGGCGGCGCGGCGCCGCCGTGGCCGCCGCCGTCGTCGCGGTCTCCGGTACGACTGTGGCGGTCACCGTGGCTCCTCCCCGGTCAGCTCGCGACTCAGGTCGGTGACGAGTTCACGCATCCGCCGGTCGTGCGCGGCGGTCGCGGGGCGCTGGGCGTACCAGAGGTCCGAGAAGATCGCCCCGGCCGCGTTCAGCGTCGGCCGCACCTGCGGCCGGGTGCGGGCCGCCGCCTCGGTCAGCTCGACGACTGTGAGCCCGGGGCGGGGCTCCACCACCTGCCGGAGGACCAGCAGCCGGACCATCTCGCGCAGCCGCTCCCGGACCGCCTCGGCGTACCGGCCCTCGGCCGCCAGCCGGTCGGCCGACCCGAGCCCGCCGGCCGGCGCGGGTTCCGGGGTCCGGGGCGCGGGCAGCCGTACCGGCGGCGGGTCGGTGCGGCTCCGGCGACGCCGCCGGAAGCGGGGCAGGCGGAACCGGGGCAGCCGTGGGCGCCGTAGCCGGGGGAGACTGAACCGGGGCAGCCGCCGGGGCACCCAGGCCGGGAAGAAATACCAGCCCAACGCCACCAGCAGCGCGACCGCCAGCAGGATCAGCGCGGCCAGCGGCAGCGGCACCACGTCACCGAGGGCCGCTACCGTCTCGGTCCACCACCGGCTCACCGGTGCGCCGCCAGCAGGACCGGTTCCGGTACGCCGGCCGGCGCGCGGGAGAGCCGGATGTCCAGCCCTTCGGTGCGGATCCGGGTCTCCAGGTGCAGCACCGCGTCGAGGCAGGCGAGCGCCGGGTACGCCAGCGCGTTCACCGCGGTGAAGGCGGCGATCGTCACCGGCAGCGCCCAGGCCGAGACGTCGAACAGGCCCAGCATGTCGAGGCCCTGGTAGAGGCCCAGCCCGATGCCGAGCCGGATCAGCCACCAGCCCAGGTAGCCCAGCAGCCGGATCGCGGCGGCCCGGGCGCTGACCCGGCCGGCCAGGCGGACCGCCCGCCAGGGCGCCAGGTGCGCGGGCACCCCGTCCAGCACCAGCACCGGCACCACCAGGCCGAGCAGCGCGTACGCCAGGAACCAGCCCGGCCCGGTCAGTCCGGCGGCGGTGACGGTCAGCCCGACCAGGACGGCGGCCGGTAGCGTCACGCCGACGCGGGCGCCGCGCAGCAGCTCCGACGGTGCGGGACGGCGCCCCAGCAGCGCCGCGCCGGCGCCGCGCGCGGCCGGGGCGCCGAGCAGCGCGACGATCGCGGCTTCGGTGCCCGCGCCGGCCGCCAGCAGCAGCCAGTATCCGGCGAGGGAGCCGTCGAACTCCGCCGGCCACCAGTACGGCGGTTCGGCCCCGGCGAGCATCCGCAGCGGGTGGAGCACCGCCTGTTCGGCGAGCGCCAGCAGGAGGGCGAGCGGGACGAGCACCCGGGCCTGGTCGCGCAGCAGCAGCACGGCCGCGTCGAGCAGCTCCCCGACGGTCAGCGGACGGCGCGGCAGCACCGCGGTCGGGCCGGCGTCGGGCACGCGTACTCCTGGGCGGGGCGAGCAGAGGTGGCGGGCGGGGCGACGCCCGGGGATCATGGTTGCACGGCGGGTCCGCATCCGGTGGACCCGTCCGCCCCGGCGCGCCACGCTGGGCGGCCACGCCGGCTTGCTGTGGTGCGCGGGGCCGCTCGGCGCTACGGTCTCGTGGAGACGCCGAACACTCCAGACGAACGGGGATGGAACGATAAACCCCATGAGAGCCCGGGTACTCGTGGTCGACGACGACCCCGCCCTCGCCGAGATGCTCGGCATCGTGCTGCGCAGCGAGGGCTTCGTGCCGTCCTTCGTCGCGGACGGCGAACGGGCGCTGGCCGCGTTCCGCGACAACCGACCCGACATCGTCCTGCTCGACCTGATGCTGCCGGGCATGAGCGGCATCGACGTGGCCCGCGCCATCCGGGGCGAGTCCGGCGTGCCGATCGTGATGCTGACCGCCAAGAGCGACACCGTGGACGTGGTGCTCGGGCTGGAGTCCGGCGCCGACGACTACGTGGTCAAGCCGTTCAAGCCCAAGGAGCTGGTGGCCCGGATGCGGGCCCGGCTGCGCCGGGGCGAGGACGTGGCGCCGGAGATGCTGACCATCGGCCCGACCGGCAACCAGATCACCATCGACGTGCCGGCCCACACGGTCAGCCGCGACGGCGAGGAGGTGAAGCTGACGCCGCTGGAGTTCGACCTGCTGGTCGCGCTCGCCCGCAAGCCGCGTCAGGTCTTCACCCGCGAGGTGCTGCTGGAGCAGGTCTGGGGCTACCGCCACGCGGCGGACACCCGCCTGGTCAACGTGCACGTGCAGCGGCTGCGCGCCAAGATCGAACCGGATCCGGAGCGACCCGAAATCATCCTGACCGTGCGGGGCGTGGGCTACAAGGCGGGCACCGGATAGCCTGGTCAGCACTGTGCTGACCTCGCTGCCCGAGTCGCCGCCCGCCGCGCCCCGCCGGCTCCACGCCGTGCGGGCTCTCTGGCTCGCCCTGAGCGGCCGGGTCGCCCGCCTGGTGGCAGCGGTGCACCAGGCGTGGCGGCGGTCGCTGCAGGTCCGTGTGGTCACCATCACGCTGGTGGCGTCGAGTCTGCTGGTGGGCGGTTTCGCCTATCTGATCGCCGACAAGATCACGAGCATCCTGCTGGAGAACGCCGAGACCGACGTGCGGCTGCGGCTGAGCAACGGCAGCGAGTACGCGGCCAAGCAGTTCAACCTCTACAGCCAGCCGCAGGAGGCGCAGCTCCAGAACACCATCGACGGCACCGTCAACTACCTGGCCGGGGGAGACCCCACCCAGACCAGCGGCGTGGTGGTGGCGATCACCGCCGACAACTTCGCCGAGTTCATCGAGCCGCGTACCACCCCCGAGGTGCCGGTGGGCACGGTGATCGGCGACGAGCTGCGGGCCACAGTCGCCTCCGGCAAGGTCGCACACCAGATCCGTACCGGCTCGCTCGGCGGCGAGCGGACGAAATACCTCGTCTACGGCTCCCCGGTGCCCACCAAGTTCGGGCAGGTCGAGCTCTACTACCTCGTACCCCTGGCCCGGCAGGACGCGACGGCGGCCGACGCCCGGGCCACGGTGGTCGCGACCGGCGTCGCGCTGGTGCTGCTGCTCGGCCTGCTGGCCGCGCTGGTCACCCGCCTGGTGGTGACGCCGGTACGGGTGGCCGCGCGCACCGCGCAGCGGCTCTCCGCCGGCCTGCTCGACCAGCGCATGGTGGTCTCCGGCGAGGACGACCTGGCCCTGCTGGCCGCCTCGTTCAACCAGATGGCGACGAACCTGCAACGGCAGATCCTCCGGCTGGAGGAGATGTCCCGGCTGCAACGCCGGTTCACCTCCGACGTCTCGCACGAACTGCGGACACCGCTGACCACGGTACGGATGGCCGCCGACCTGATCTTCGCCGAGCGCGACGAGTTCGATCCCGCGGTGGCCCGCAGCGCCGAACTGCTCCAGGCCGAGCTGGACCGGTTCGAGGAACTGCTCACCGACCTGCTGGAGATCAGCCGGTTCGACGCCGGTTTCGCGGTGCTGGACAGCGAGCCGACCGACCTGGTGCCGGTGGTGCACCGGGTGACCGAGCGGCTGGCCGGGCTGGCCGAGCGGGTCGGGGTCACCATCGAGCTGGACCTGCCGGACACTCCGGTGATCGCCGAGGTCGACCCGCGCCGCGTCGAGCGGGTGCTGCGCAACCTGGTCGGCAACGCGGTCGAGCACGGCGAGGCCAAGCCGGTACGGATCACCCTGGGCCAGGACCAGAGCGCGGTGGCGATCACCGTGCGGGACCACGGCGTGGGCCTCAAACCGGGGGAGGAGAAGCTGGTGTTCAACCGCTTCTGGCGGGCCGACCCGTCGCGCGCCCGGCAGACCGGCGGCACCGGGCTGGGCCTGTCGATCAGCCTGGAGGACGCCCGCCTGCACGGCGGCTGGCTGGAGGCGTGGGGCGCGCCGGGGCAGGGCGCGCAGTTCCGGCTCACCCTGCCCGCCCGGGCCGGGGACCGGCTCACCACCTCCCCGCTGCGGCTGGTGCCGGCCGACGCCACGGTGCCGTTCGGCGGCCCCCGCGACGGCGGGCCGCCCGCCATCGGGCCCGGCGGTGGCGTCGCTGCGCTGACCGCCGGACCGGCCGGCGGCGACCACGCGGAGGCACGCCCGTGAACCGCCGCGTCCTGGCCATGTTGCTGACCGGCGCGCTGCTGCCGGCCGCGCTCGCCGGATGCGGCATTCCGGATCAGACAGACGTGCAGGTGGACGGCTCGGTGCCGGCCGCCGAGTCCGGTGCGCTCAACGGCAGCCCGGCCCGGCCGCCCGAACCGGCCGACAGCAGCGAGCCGGTGCCGTTCATCGAGAACTACCTGCGGGCCGCCGCCGCAGGGGAACGCGACCAGGCGTACGCCCGGGCCCGGAAGTTCCTCGCCGCGGAGGCCCGCGACCTGCTACCGGGCAAGCCGCAGACCAGCGAGGTCGAGCTGACAGTGGTCCGGCTGCGGGAGAAGCCGGAGAGCACGCCGCCCAACAACCAGGGCACCAGCACCGTGACGCTCAAGGTGCAGCAGGTGGGCGTGCTGCGTGCCGACGGCACGCTCGGCCCGCCGGTGGCGAGCGAGACGCAGTACGTCTTCGAGCTGCGCCGGGCCGAACCGGCCGGCACCGGCCTGCTGATCACCGAGCTGCCGAACGTGCTGCTGGCCAGCGACTCGGCGATGCGTGAGTACTACCGTCCCCGCACCGTCTACTTCTGGAACACCGACCTGACCCGGCTGGTGCCGGACCAGCGTTACCTGCCCTCGTCGGCACCGACCGAGCGCCGGATCACCGAGGTGATGAAGTGGCTGGCCGACCGCCCGTCGGACTGGCTGGCCCCCGGCGTGACCGGGCTGCCCGACGGCACCCAGCTGATCAACAACGCGACCGGCGCGGACGGCCACTGGGAGATCAACCTCAACATGCCGGGCGCCAACGAGCAGCGGCTGACCCGGCTCGGCACCCAGCTGGCGTGGTCCCTGTCGGACCTGGACGGCCAGGTCGACCTGAAGATCCAGAACCAGAAGCGGCTCACCGTCGACCTGCGGCGCGAGCGCGTCTCCACCGCGGCCTATCCACGCGGCGGCGATCCCATGCGGTTCGCCGTCTACGACGGCGCCGTCCGTCCCCTGGCGTTCGGCAACGAGTCGCGGGCCGCCGTACCGCTGCCGCCCGCGGAGAACCGCAACGTGGTCTCCGCGTCGCTCGCCCGCGCCGACGACCAGGTGCTCGCCGCGCTCGTGGTGACCGGGCCGGACAACCGCAGGCGGCTCAAGGTGGGCACCGGCCCGGATCCGGTCACGATACTGAACCCCGGCGACCGTACGTTCCGGACGATGAGCCGTCCCACCTGGCTGCGGTCGCTGAACAAGGCCCGCCCGGCCGGTCTGGTGGCGGCGGACGGCCGGCTCTACCGGTTCGACGGCGCGGGCCGGACGAGCGAGATCCCGCTGTCCGTTCCCGGGCCGGTGACGGCTGTCGCCGGTTCCCTCGACGGGCACCGGATCGCGCTGGCCTCCGGCGGCGCGGTCTTCGTCGCCGCGGTGAGCGTCGACGGTGGCGTGGTCAGCCTCGGGCAGCCCCGCCGGGTGACCACGCTGCTCACCGGGGTGACGGTGGTGGACTGGGTGGCGGAGAACGAGCTGGCGCTGGCCGGCAACGAGGCGGACCGGCGCTCGGCGATCCACCAGCTCAGCGTCGACGGCGCCTGGGAGACCCCGCTGGCGGTGGAGATCGGTGCCCCGGTGACCCAGCTCGCCGGGTATCCGGGCGGCGGCGACCGCGGCCTGGCCACGTTCTCGTTCATGTTCGAGACGGACGGCGCGGCCTGGCGGAACAACCCGTTCGACTACGTCAAGCGGGAGCAGGTGCTCGACGTGCCGTCGGGCAGCCGGGCGACCAACCCGACCGCACCGTTCTTCCTCTACTGAGCCGCCCGTGCGTGATCTGGGCGGGCTCTGGTCGGACCTGACCGACCTGGTGCTGCCCGCCGGGTGTGCGGGCTGCGGCGCGGGATCGGTACGGCTGCGGCACGGCTTCTGCCCCGGCTGCGTGCGGGAACTGGAGTCGCTGCGTCCCGCACCCGCCCGGCCCGATCCGGCTCCGCCCGGCCTGCCGCCCTGCGTCGCGCTCGGCCCGTACGGGGGCGCGTTGCGCGAGGGGCTGCTGGCGTACAAGGAAAAGGGCCGGCACGGGCTGGCCCGGCCGTTGGGCGCGCTGCTCGCCGAGGTGGTCGCCGCGGCGGCGGGGCCACCCGGCCCGGTGACGCTGGTCGCGGTGCCTGATACCGCCCGCGCCGCCCGGGCCCGCTACGGCGACCACCTGGACCGGCTGGTCCGGCCGGCGGCGGCCCGGTTACGCGCGGCCGGCTGGCCGGTACGCGTGCTGCGCCCGCTACGGGCGCTGCCCCGGACCGACTCGGTGGAGTTGGACAGCGCCGGGCGGGCCGCGGCGGCCGAGACCGCGTTCCGGTTGCGCCGCCCGCTCACCGGGCGCCGGCCGGGGGAGAGCGTCGTGCTGCTCGACGACATCGTCACCACCGGCGCCACGTTGGCGGCGGTGAGCCGGATGTTGCACCGCGCGGGAATGACGCCAAAGGCCGCGGCGGTGCTCGCCGCAACGCAAAAGCGGCACCGCCGGTAACGCTTCGTGTATCCGTTTCACCCCATGGTGTATGAGCTGTTAAATTTCGCGACCGCCTTCGGCAACCAGGGGTGACGGTTGGCCGTACAGGAGTTAGCGTTTCGGTGTCGGGGGTAGTGAGGATCCAACCTTCCCCCGGCACTGGAAGGAGGCGTAGCCGAACAACACCGGTCGACGCCGAGCGGGGCCCTCCCGGGTGCGTCGACCGGATGATCCGGACCGAACGACCGTCCGAACAAGGGAGGTCACGTGGACATCGTGGTCAAGGGCCGTAACGTCGAAGTGCCGGACCATTACCGGGTGCACGTAGCCGAGAAGCTCGCGAAGATCGAACGCTACGACCAGAAGCTCATTCGCGTGGACGTCGAGTTGTTCCACGAGCGCAATCCACGCCAGGCGGACACCTGCCAGCGGGTGGAGATCACGTGCGTGACGCGCGGCCCGGTGATCCGGGCCGAGGCCTGCACGAACGACTTCTACAGCGCGCTCGACGCCGCAATCGCCAAGCTGGACACGCGATTCCGCCGCGCGGCGGACCGTCGCCGGGTGCACCGCGGGCGGCACGCGCCGATCTCCGTGGCCGCCGCGACAGCCGGCCTGCCGGTGGCCGATCTCGACGGCCCAGGGTTGGCGGCGCTCGACGGCCACGGCACCGCCACAGCGGTCGCCGAACGCCCCGACGAGAGCGGCTACACCGAACCCGACGACCAGCCGTGGCACATCGCGCGGGCGAAGGTCCACCCCGCCGAACCGATGACCGTCGACGACGCGCTGTTCCAGATGGAACTGGTCGGCCACGACTTCTACCTGTTCCAGGACAAGGAGTCCGGCCGCCCGAGCGTGGTCTACCGGCGGCACGCGTACGACTACGGGATCATCCAGCTCGACACGTGACCCCTTGACCGGCGAGGACGGGCCCCGCGCAGGGGTCCGTCCTCAGTTCTCGTCGGTGGCGAGCCGGCCGTAGACCACCGAGTCGACACGGGCGCCGGCCGGGCCGGGCAGCCGGCCGCGCAACAGCCCTTCCCGCCGGAAGCCGGCCCGCTCCAGTACCCGCTGCGAGGCGACGTTGTCCGGCCGGGTGCCGGCCCACAGCCGGGCCACCCCGATGCCGAACGCCCACCCGGCGACCAGCCGGACCGTGCGGGCCGCCAGCCCGCGCCCGCGCGCCTCGGGCAGCAGGCTGTAGCCGAGCATGGCCTGCCCGGTGGCCGGCTCGTCGTAGAACAACGCGCAGCCGCCGACGACAGTGCCGGTGGCCGCGTCGAGGATCGCCAGGTCGGCGGCCTCGCCGGCCAGCCAGCGGCTCGCCGCCAGCCGGCAGCGGCGCGCGAGCGCCGCCCGCTCCGGCAGCACCGGTGGCACCCGGTTCGCCACCACCTCCGGCAGCGAGTGCAGCCGGAACAGCGCGTCCGTGTCCGCCGGCTCCACCGGGCGCAGCGTCACCACGCCGTCGGTGAGCCGGCCGTCCGGCAGGTCCGGCAGCAGGCGGGCGACCGGGCCCGGCGGGTCGTCGGCCAGCCGCACCCAGGCGATCAGATCCTGACGTACGCCGTCGCCGTCCGCGCCCGCCGCCCGGCGTACGCCCTCGTGCCGGTAGCCGCAGGCGAGCGCGATGCGCTGGCTCGCCACGTTGTCGACGCGGGTGAGCAGCTCAAGACGGGCCGCCCCGGCGGCGAACGCCCGCTCGGTCAGCAGCCGGGTGGCGGTGCTCGCCACGCCCCGGCCGCGCGCCGCCGGGCCGACCCAGTAACCGATCTCGTACGTGGCCCGCTCCGCGCTGAGCCGGGTCAGCCCGATGCTGCCGAGCAGCCGGTCGGTCGCCGGGTCGGCGATCGTGTACGCGGCGCCGCCCGCCGCCCACGCCGCGGGCGCGCCCTCGGTGATCCACCAGCGGGCGGCTTCGGAGTCGTACGGGTCGGGCAGCAGGGGCATGAACCGGCGGATCTCCGGATCGGAGCACCCGGCCACCATCTCGGGCACGTCCGCGAGGTGGCACGGCCGCAGCCGTACGCCGTACCCCTCGATCGTGTCCGGGGTCATGCCTGGTCGCCCGGCAGCAGCGCGCCGATCCAGACGTCCTGCCGCTCGCCGCGGTGCTGGACGCCGCCGCGCAGCGTGCCCTCGACGGTGAAGCCGGCCTTCTCGGCGGCCCGCCGCGAGGCGGTGTTGCCCACGTTCGCCCGCCACTCGATCCGGGCCAGGCCGAGCGTGGTGAAGCCCCAGGCGCAGACCGCGGCGAGAGCGGCCGGCAGGTAACCCCGGCCGCGGGCGTACGGCGCGGTCATGTACCCCACGTCGGCCACCAGCGGGTCGTTCGGCAGCAGACGCAGGTCGATCGAGGCGACGTAGCTGTCGTCCGGGTCGGCGACGGCGAACGTCGCGGCCGTTCCCCGCGCCCAGGCCGGGCGCACCAGGTCGCGCAGGAAGCTCTCGGCGTGCTCCGGCCGGTACGGGTGCGGCACCGTGGTCCAGCGGACGGTCTGCTCGTCCTGGCAGGTGCGGGTCACCTCGGCCAGGTCACGTTCCTCCAGCGCACGCAGCCGTAGCTCGGTGCCCCCGGCGGTGGCGAACAGGACCGGCTGCGGCCGGCCGAAGACCGCCGCCCGGCGGGCCTGGAGCGTGTCCGGGCCGTAGGGGGCCGGGTCACCGGGCGCGGCCAGTTCGGCCGGGAACAGGGAGCCGATCCAGCCCTCCGGACGGCCGCCGGGGCTGGGGTGGGCCAGCCGCAGCTCACCCTCGATCCGGAAGCCGGCCCGCAGCGCGACCAGCCGGGAGGCGTGGTTGCCGATCTCGGCCTGCCAGGTGAGGCGGCGCAGCTTGAGCGCGTCGAACGCCCAGCGGGCGAGCGCGCGGGTGGCGCGTACCGCGACGCCCCGGCCCCGGGCCCACGGCGCGGTCCAGTAGCCCACCTCGGCCGAGTCCAGCGCGCGGTCGACGGAGACCAGGCCGATCGAGGCGAGCAGCTCGCCGGTGCCGGCGTCGCAGACCGCGAACTGCGCCGCGGTGCCCTCGGCCCAGGCGGTGGCGCTGATCGTGGTGACGAACTCGGTCGCGTGCTCCGGCAGGTACGGGCGAGGTACGGTGGTCCAGCGCTGGATGTCCGGATCCTGGCAGGCGCGGTACACCGCGTCGGCGTCCTCCGCGCGCCACGGGCGCAGCAGTAGGCCGTCCTCGATGATCTCCACAGGCTCCATTCGAGCCATCGTGCCGGATCGTTCGCGCACGGCGTAACCCGATTAGCGGCCGGTGGCGCGAGGTCGCGGTGTTATGTCGGGTTCCGGAGCCCGGACCGCCGCCACCAGTGACCATCGTCGCCTCCGAGCGCCTACGATGGTTCGAGACCGTCTAGGGGAGCGTTGATCCGTGTCGATTCTGGAAAAGTTCCTTCGCGCCGGCGAGGGCCGCATGGTGCGTCGGCTGAAGGCCATCGCTGCCGCCGTCAACTCGATCGAGGACGACTACGTCAACCTCAGCGACGACGAGCTGCGCGGCATGACCGACCAGTTCAAGGAGCGGCTCGAGGATGGCGAGACCCTCGACGACCTGCTGCCCGAGGCCTTCGCCGTGTGCCGGGAAGCCGCCTCGCGGGTGCTCGGCCAGCGCCCCTACGACGTCCAGGTGATGGGTGGCGCGGCGCTGCACTTCGGCAACATCGCCGAGATGAAGACCGGTGAGGGCAAGACTCTCACCTCGGTCATGCCGGTCTACCTGAACGCGCTCGCCGGCAAGGGCGTGCACGTGATCACGGTGAACGACTACCTGGCCGAGCGCGACGCCGCCTGGATGGGCCGCGTCCACGAGTTCCTCGGCCTGCAGGTCGGCGTGGTGCTGCCCAACCGGCCCGCCACCGAGCACCGCGCGGCCTACGAGTGCGACATCACCTACGGCACCAACAACGAGTTCGGCTTCGACTACCTGCGCGACAACATGGCCTGGTCGAAGGACGAGCTGGTCCAGCGCGGCCACTTCTTCGCCGTGGTCGACGAGGTCGACTCGATCCTGATCGACGAGGCGCGTACCCCGCTGATCATCTCCGGTCCGGCCGAGCACTCCGCCCGGTGGTACCAGGAGTTCGCCACGGTGGTGGCCCGGCTCCAGCCCGGCACCGACGGCGAGGGCGACTACGAGGTCGACTACGCCAAGCGCACCATCGCGATCACCGAGCGCGGCGTCGCCAAGGTGGAGGACCGCCTGGGCATCGACAACCTCTACGAGTCGGTGAACACCCCGCTGGTCGGCTACCTGAACAACGCGATCAAGGCCAAGGAGCTCTACAAGCGCGACAAGGACTACATCGTCAACGACGGTGAGGTCCTGATCGTCGACGAGTTCACCGGCCGCATCCTGCACGGCCGCCGCTACAACGAGGGCATGCACCAGGCGATCGAGGCCAAGGAGGGGGTGGAGATCAAGCAGGAGAACCAGACCCTGGCCACCATCACCCTCCAGAACTACTTCCGCCTCTACGAGAAGCTCTCCGGCATGACCGGTACCGCCCAGACCGAGGCGGGCGAGTTCAACAAGGTCTACAAGGTCGGCGTCGTGACCATCCCGACGCACCGGCCGATGGTCCGGCTCGACCGGCCCGACGTCATCTACAAGACCGAGAAGGCCAAGTTCAACGCCGTCGTCGAGGACATCGCCGAGCGGCACGAGCAGGGCCAGCCGGTGCTGGTCGGCACCGTCTCGGTGGAGAACTCCGAGATCCTGTCGCACATGCTGCGCCGCCGCGGCATCCCGCACTCGGTGCTGAACGCGAAGTTCCACGCCAAGGAGGCGGAGATCGTCGCGCAGGCCGGGCGCAAGGGCGCGGTCACCGTCGCGACCAACATGGCGGGCCGCGGTACGGACATCCTGCTCGGCGGCAACCCCGAGTTCCTCGCCGCGAACGAGCTGCGCCAGCGCGGGCTCGACCCGGTCGAGCAGCCGGAGGAGTACGCCAAGGCGATGGAGGAGATCCTCCCGACCTGGAAGCAGGCGTGCGACGTCGAGGCGGAGGAGGTCGGTGCCGCCGGTGGGCTCTACGTGCTGGGCACCGAGCGGCACGAGTCCCGCCGGATCGACAACCAGCTGCGCGGTCGCGCCGGCCGACAGGGTGACCCGGGCGAGTCCCGCTTCTACCTGTCGCTGCAGGACGAGCTGATGAAGCGCTTCCGGGCCGGCGCGGTCGAGGCCGTGATGGACCGCTTCAACATCCCGGAGGACGTGCCCATCGAGTCGAAGATGGTCACCCGCCAGATCAGGAGCGCCCAGGCCCAGATCGAGGGCCAGAACGCCGAGATCCGCAAGAACGTCCTCAAGTACGACGAGGTGCTGAACAAGCAGCGCCAGGTGATCTACGCCGAGCGCCTCCGGGTGCTCAACGGCGAGGACCTGTCCGACCAGGTCCGCAACATGATCGACGACGTGGTGACCGCGTACGTGGTCGGTGCGACGAGCGACGGCTACGCCGAGGACTGGGACCTCGACCAGCTGTGGTCGAGCCTGAAGCAGCTCTACCCGGTGGGCATCACCGTCGAGGAGCTGGAGGAGGAGGTCGGCTCCCGCTCCGGCATCGACCAGGACTTCCTGCTCGCCCGCCTGAAGGAGGACGCGCACGCCGCGTACGACAGGCGTGAGGAGAACCTCGGCGAGGAGGCGGTGCGCCAGCTCGAGCGGATGGTCCTGCTCCAGGTGATCGACCGCAAGTGGCGCGAGCACCTCTACGAGATGGACTACCTGCAGGAGGGCATCAGCCTGCGGGCGTACGCCCAGCGCGACCCGGTCATCGAGTACCAGCGCGAGGGCTTCGACATGTTCGCCTCCATGATGGACGGCATCAAGGAGGAGACGGTCGGCTTCCTCTACAACCTGGACGTGCAGGTCGAGGAGGCGGAGCCGGAGGCCGAGGAGGTGGAACTGCTGGAGAAGCCGGTGGAGATCCGGGCCAAGGGTCTCAACCGCACGCCGCAGCAGCAGGGCCTGCAATACTCCGCACCGTCGGTGGACGGCGAGGCCGGCCGGGGCGCCCCGGTGATCGAGCGGCCCGAGCAGCAGGCCCCGGCGCTCGGCATCGGCCAGCAGTCCTCGGAGCGCCCGGCCGCCTCCACGCCGCGCCGCACTCCGGGTGCGGCGGCCGGGGCGAGCGGCCAGGCGGTCGCCGCGAGCACCGCCCGGCGGGCCGCGCCGGGTCAGGTCGACGGCGGCGAGGGCCCGTCCCGTAACGCGCCCTGCCCGTGTGGCTCGGGCCGTAAGTACAAGCGCTGCCACGGCTCGCCCAACGGCGGCAACTGACCCCGAACAAGCGCCCCGACGGGCCCCGGCCTCCCCGGCCGGGGCCCGTCGCCGGCCTCCGCCCGTCTC
>NZ_WBKS01000110.1:0-21686 GCF_008868145.1 Micromonospora sp. AMSO1212t | reverse complement strand
GACGACTGATGACCGACGGGAGGGCCACCGGTGGGGTATCGGGCACGCGACGGTGAGGAGCCGGTCGACCCGGCGCACGCCGAGGACGAGGCCGGGCAGGTTCCGCTGGTGCAGACGGCCGCGGACACCGACGTGCCGGCGCCCGCTCCCGGCGCGCCGAAGCCGGACGAGGTGACCGAGGACGACGGATCCGGCATGGCGGGCGGGGCGTCCGGCAGCAGTTCGGGCGGCTCCTCGATGCCGACCCACCCGGACGCGGCCCGTGGACCGGACGCGGCCCGCTGAACGGACGCGAGCCACGGAACGGACGCGAGCCACGGAACGGGCACAGGCCACCGAACCGACGCAGGTCGCTGATCGGGCACAGGCCACCGAACGTTTGCCGTCACCCGCTGCGGGCAGGAGTGCGACATGACCAGTGAACAGTCCTTCGGCCGCGCGGCCGGCGACGAACCCGACGGCGCGACCGCGTACGAGGCGTCCCTGCGCCCGCCGGGCGAATCCCTGCACACCACCGACGACACCGGCGACGACTTCGCCGACCTGCCCGCCGAGGACCGGCGGTCGGCACGGGAGGTCAGCCGCGCCGGTTACGACGTGGCGGCCGTCTCCGGCACCGGTGACCCGTCAGAGGAGCCGGAGGAGATCGAGGAGGGCCGGCCGCTGCGCTGAGCCGTGCGCGGGGCGGCGGCTGCGCCGCTCCGCGCCTCGGTCATGCCCCGGTTCGCCAGCGCGTCGGCGCGCTCGTTCTCCGGGTGACCGTTGTGGCCCTTCACCCACAGCCACGTCACGTCGTGCCGGGCGCACGCCGCCTCCAGCGTCTGCCACAGGTCGGCGTTCTTCACCGGCTGCTTCGCGGCGGTCAGCCAGCCGTTGCGCTTCCACGCGTTCAGCCAGCCGGTGATGCCGTTGCGCACGTACGTGCTGTCGGTGTGCAGCCGTACCGTGACCGGGCGGGTCAGGCTCTCCAGCGCCCGGATCGCGGCGGTCAGCTCCATCCGGTTGTTGGTGGTCGGGGTGGCCTCGCCGCCGCACAATTCCCGCTCGTGCCCGCCCCAGCGCAGCACCGCGCCCCAGCCGCCGGGCCCGGGATTGCCGCTGCACGCGCCGTCGGTCCAGATCTCCACGACCCGGCCGGTCTCCGCCTCCACCATGCCCGGCAACCTACCGGGTACGCGAGCACGCGGGACCACCCGACCCGCCGCGCCCGGCTAGCGTGCCGGCATGACCACTCCCCCGGACTTCGCCACGCTCTGCAACTTCCGTGACCTCGGTGGCTGGCGGACCGGCGACAGCCGCACCGTCGCCCGGGGCCGGCTCTACCGCTCCGACTCGCTGGCCAAGCTCGCCGGTGATGATCTGGAACGGTTCGCGGCGCTCGGCGTCCGCACCGTGATCGACCTGCGGTACCCGTGGGAGATCGCCGACCGCGGCCGGGCCCCGGAGAGTCTCGGCGTCACCTGGCACAACCTGAGCATCGAGCACCGCCCGCACGTGCAGGCCGACATCGACCCCGACGTGGACCCGTGGCGCCACCTGGCCGACCGGTACGCCGAGGTGGCCGAGGACGGCGTCGCCGAGCTGCGCCGGGCGCTCGAGGTGATCGCGGACGGCGAGCACCCGTTGGTGTTCCACTGCGCGTCCGGCAAGGACCGCACCGGGCTGCTCGCCGCGCTGGTGCTGTCCCTGCTCGGCGTGGACGACGACCAGATCGCGGCGGACTTCGCGCTCACCGAGCACGCCACCGACCGGCTGGTGGCCGAGTGGCGGGACCGCAACGGCGGGGCGACGCCGGGCTGGCCGGCGTACGGGCGGGCGCCGGCCGAGATCATCCGGCTGGTGCTGGCCGACCTGCGGGCCGCACACGGTACCGTGCGCGGCTACGTGACCGGCCGGCTCGGCGTCGGCGAGGAGACGATCGACGCGCTGCGCGCCCGGCTGCTCACCGGCACGAACCCGCTGCCCACCCAGGGCACCACCGGCAGTATGCCGACGACACTCACCCGCTGAGCGAAAAGCGGACGACGGCGGCCCGGCGGTCTGGCACGCTGCGGGATCGTGGACACACGGTGGGACGGCCTGCGGGCCGAGGTGCGGGCGACGGTCGACGAGCTGGTCTCCTCCGGCCGGGAGGCCGGTGTGCAGGTGGCCGCGTACCTGGACGGAACCGCGATCGTCACCGAGCACGCCGGGCTGGCCGACACCGTCACCGGCCGGCCGATGACCGCCGACACGCCCGTGCACGCGGTCTCCACCGGCAAGGGCCTCACCGCCACCGTGGTGCACGTGCTGGCCGAGCGGGGACGGCTCGACTACGACCTGCCGCTCGCCGCGGTGTGGCCCGAGTTCGGCCGGCACGGCAAGGGCGGCATCACGCTGCGGCACGTGCTCACCCACACCGCCGGCCTGCCCGCGCTGCCGGCCGACGTGACGCCCGAGGACTTCACCGACTGGGCTCGCATGTGCGAGCTGCTCGCCGACGCGCGACCGCTGTGGGCACCGGGCGAGCGGCTGGCGTACCACGCCTGGACGTGGGGCTGGCTGCTCGGCGAGGTGGTCCGGCGGGTCACCGGGGAGCCGGTGTCGCGGGTGCTCGCCGAGGAGGTGGCCGGGCCGCTCGGCGTGGACCGGGAGCTGTTCCTCGGCGTGCCGGAGGCGGACCTGCCCCGGCTGGCGCGGCTGGAGGACGCCGGCCTGTCCGCGCTGATGACCTGGGCCGGGGCCAACCTGCCGCACTTCGACGCGGTCGCCCCGCCCGCGGTGCGCCCGGACACCGTCATCGGTTCCCGCCCCGACGTGCTGCGCGCCGACGTGCCGTCGGTCGGCACGATGAGCGCCCGCGCGGTGGCCCGGATGTACGCGGCGCTGATCGGCCCGGTCGACGGGGTGCGACTGATCTCCGCCGAGCGGATGCGTGCGGTGTCCGCCCCGGCGGTACGCGCCCAGGAGTGGGTGTTCGGGCAGGAGAGCACGTTCGGGCTCGGGTACGCGGTCGACGACGACGGGTCGTTCGGCACCGCCGGTAGCGGCGGCAGCCTCGCGTTCGCGTACCCGGAAATGGGGTTGACGGTGGCGGCGGTGCGCAACCGGCTCGGCGCCGGTGACGGCGACCCGATGGAGCAACTGCGGACGCTCGTACGCGACCGCGTCACCGAGGCGACCGGCCGCCGATAGCCAGCGGGCCGGCCGCGACAGCTAGCGGCGCAGGCGGGCGCGCAACCGGCCGGCCGCGTCGCCGAGCACCGCGCCGGTCATCGGCAGCAGCGGGCTGGACCGCATCACCGCCAGGTCCTCCGCCGGGCTGGTCACGCCGTCGAGGAACCGCAGCACCCGCTCCGGCGGGTTGCGGTCGAACAGCCGCTCGAAGAACTCCACCCCGCCGACGTGGCCCCGGTCCAGCGCGCGCAGCGCCACCGCGTCCATCCACAGGTGCCGGCCCGGATACGCGGGCGCCGGCACCGGCGGGCGGCCCTCGGCGAGCGCCCGGGCCACCTGGTCGGCCTGGCGCAGCATCGCGGAGAACGTGAAGCCGGTGGACGGGCGGGTCGCCCCACCGGCGGTGCCCAGCCGCACCACCCGAGGGCTCGGGCGGGACTCGAACGGGCCGTCGGTCATCGGGATCACGCCGTCCTCGACCTCCCGCACCCGCAGCGCGGCCAGGTCCAGCCCGAGCAGGTCGGCGTAGGCGCACAGCGCCGCGTCGTAGCCCGCGTCGTCGAGCAGTTCCGGCCCGAACTCGGTGTACTCGACGAGCGCGAACCGGTCGTCGACCGGCAGCACGTACCCGAAGGACACGCCGCGCTCCGGCTGCGGCGTGCGGAAGTCCATCAGCACCGCCCGCTGCGGATCGAACGTCGGCCGGTCGGCGGCCAGCCACCAGCCCCGGAAGTGCTGCAACCATCTGGTCCGTCCCGGCCGCTTCGGCCGCCGGGGCCGCGAGTCGAGCACCCACCCGGCCCGCACCAGGTCCCGGCCGTCCGGGTCACGGACGACGACCCGCTCACCGTCGTCGCGCAGCTCCCCCGCCGGGGCGCTGATCCGAACCGCGTCCAGCCGCCGCTCGGCCGCGGCAGCCCGGTCGTAAACGGGGGCGGAGCGCAGCATGCCGTACCGCAGGGGGTCGAGCGTGAGGACTCGGCGCCCGGCGGGCGTGACCACGTCGACCTGCGACCAGCTCGCGCTCAGCAGCGGGTCCAGGTCGTCGCCGGGCAGACCCCAGAACGCCCAGGTGCGGTCCTGGCCGCGTTTGTGCACCGGGTCGACCACCGCGACCCGCAGCCCGGTCACGCCGTGCCGGTCCAGCGCGGCCAGGACCAGGGACGCGGCGCCGCCGCCGCCGACCAGCGCGAGGTCGACGTCGACCGGGAAGGATGCGTGCATCCGGCCACGCTGTCACATCGGCGGGCGCGGTCACCGGCCGACCCGCGCTCAGGCCACCGGGGCGGGCGCCTGCGGGGCCTGCTGGGCGTAGGCGGCGGCCACCGTCGCCCGGTCGAAGACCCGCCACGTCGCGGCGATCACCGCGACCGCCACGACGAAACCGGCCCAGTACGGGGCGGTGATGCCGAACCGGGCCGCCACCGCGCCACCGAGCAGCGCACCGACGCAGTTGCCGCCCGCGGCGACGAACAACGTGGTGCTGCCGACCCGGCCCATCAACGCCGGTGGGGTGAGCCGCTGCCGCAGCGAGTTCACCACGATGTTCCACAGCGCGCTGTGCGCCCCGAACGCGACCAGCGCGAACCCGACCACGACCGCGCTGCGGGACGCGGCGAGCGCCAGGTGCAGTCCCGCCTCGACCAGCAGCCCGGTCCGCACCGTCCAGGTGGGCGTGATCGCGGCGATCAGCCGGTCCCCCACCACCGAGCCGAGCACCCCGCCGACCGCCATGCAGGTGAACAACGCGCCGTAGCCGACCGAGCCGAGACCCAGCCGTTCGGTGGCCAGCAGCACCAGCACCGCCACCGCCGCGGTGAGCGTGACGTTGAGCAGGCCGATCAGCATCGTCATGGTGCGCAGCAGCCGCTGACTCCACAGCCAGCGGAACCCCTCCGCGACCTCCGCCCGCACCGACCGCCGCTCCGGAAGCGCGGGCCCGGCACGGTACGTCCCGGCGAGCAACCCGACCAGCACGGCGCTCAGCGCGTACGTGCCGGCGTTGAGCGCGAACGGCAGCGACGCCGCCACCACGAACAGGAACCCGCCGAGCGGGCCGGCGATCATGTTCTGCATCACCTGGGTGCCGCCGCCGAGCCACCCGTTGGCGCGTTCCAGCATCGAGCGCGGCACCACCGCGGGCAGCACCGCCTGCGCGGCGGTACGGAACACCACCTCGCCGGTGTTCACCACGAACAGCACCGCGTAGAGCAGCGCGATCCCGGCCCGGTCGGCGAGCATCGCCACCGCCAGCGCGGCGAGCGCGACGACGCGTACCCAGTCGATGAGCACCATCAGCCGCCGCCGGTCGACCCGGTCCGCGAGCACGCCGCCGGGTAGCGCGAAGAGCAGCCACGGCAGCCACGACACCGCCGCCCCGGCCGACACCACCAGCGGATCGTCGGTGATCGACGCCACGTACAGCGGCGCGGCGACTGTCGCCGTCCCGCTGCCCAGCGCGGACAGCGTGCTCGCCGTCCACAGTCGGGCGAAGCGCCCGCCGAGCCGTTCCCCCGTCACGGCGAGGCAACCTACCAGCGGCGATGAACGCTGCCGACCGGTTTATCCGGGGCGGCGGGTGTTGAGGCGGGCCGCCTGCCGGTTCAGGTGATCGCGTTCGGCCATGCTGGACGCTCGGCGGGCGGCCTCCGCGTACAGGCGCGCCGCCGTGTCCTGGTCGCCGTCGCGTTCGTGCAGGTACGCGGCCACCGCCGCGTACCTGGGCAGCGTGTCGTCGAGCGCCGCGAGCGCCGCCAGCCCGGCGCGCGGGCCGTCCGCCTCGCCGACCGCGACCGCCCGGTTGAGCCGGGCGATCGGGCTGCCGGTCAGGCGGACCAGTTCGTCGTACCACTCGACGATCTGCACCCAGTCGGTCTCGGTCGCGGTGGGCGCGTCGGCGTGCAGCGCCGCGATCGCGGCCTGGGCCTGGAACTCGCCCAGCCGGTCCCGGGACAGGGCGGTCTGCAGGATGCCCACACCCTCGGCGATCAGCGTGGTGTCCCACCGGCTGCGGTCCTGCTCGGCGAGCGGCACCAGGCTGCCGTCCGGCGCGGTCCGCCCGGCCCGGCGGGCGTGGTGCAGCAGCATGAGCGCGAGCAGCCCGGCCACCTCGGGGTGGTCGATCGCGGCGGCGAGCTGCCGGGTGAGCCGGATCGCCTCGGCCGCCAGGTCCACGTCGCCGGAGTAGCCCTCGTTGAACACCAGGTACAGCACCCGCAGCACGGTGGCGACGTCACCGGGCTGGTCGAACCGGACCCCGGAGACGGTGCGCTTGGCCCGGCTGATCCGCTGCGCCATGGTGGCCTCCGGCACCAGGTACGCCTGCGCGATCTGCCGGGTGGTGAGCCCGCCGACGGCGCGCAGCGTCAACGCGACGGCCGACGACGGGCTCAGCGACGGATGCGCGCAGAGGAAGTAGAGCCGCAGCGTGTCGTCCACGGCGGACACCGGGCCGGGCGGCGGCTCCTCGTCCACGAGGTCCTCGCGCCGGCGCCGGGCGGCCTCGGCACGAGCCACGTCGAGGAACCGTCGCCACGCCACTGTCACCAGCCAGCCGCGCGGGTCGCGGGGCATGTCGTCCGGCCAGACACGCAGCGCCTCGATCAGCGCGTCCTGCACGGCGTCCTCGGCCGCCGCGAAGTCGGCTCCGCGGCGGACGAGGACACCGAGCACACCCGGGATGAGGCTGCGGAGCGCGACCTCGTCCATCGGACGGGTCACTCCGTGATGGTGGGCGGCTCGGTCAGGAACGGGCGCAGCTCCAGCCACTCGTGGATCGGCTTGCCGCCCTGCCCCGGCGCGGCCGACAGTTCGGCGGCCAGTTCGAGCGCGCGCTCGTAGCTGTCCACGTCGATCACCATCCAGCCGGCGATCAGGTCCTTCGTCTCGGCGAACGGGCCGTCGGTGACCGGCGGGCGTCCCTCGCCGTCGTAGCGGACGAAGGTGCCCTCCGGGGCGAGCGCCTGACCGTCGACGTACTCGCCGCTCTCCTGCAGCCGCGCCGCGAACTCCTGCATGTATCGGATGTGCGCGGAGATCTCCTCCGGCGTCCACTTGTCGATCATCGGCATGTCGGACACCGGGGTCGGGCCGCCGCGGTAGTGCTTCAGGAGCAGGTACTTCATCTGTGTCTCCTCGTGGAGGGTGCGACCCATTCTGGCCGCGTTCACTTCGGGGACGAAGCCGCCCTGGCGTTCTCGACATCGGTGGCGGAGGAATCTCGGGCGTCACGTCGCGTAAGGCATCCTAGGAGGCTAGTTCTAATGGTCCGGGCCGCCTGCCCCCGTCGCGGCGGCCCGGACCCGTCAGCGGATCGTCCGGCCGTCAGCGGGCGGCGGTCCGGCGCAGGCCGGTGATCAGCACCGCGCCCGCGACCAGGTGCAACGCCACGAGCGTCAGCGTCGCCGCACTCCCCACTCCCCCGCCCAGCGGCCCGAGCAGCGACACCAGCAGCACCAGCACCGCGACCACCGTCCAGGCCGTCCGGGCGCGGGCGGTGAGCCGTTCCAGCAGGGCCAGCAGCGCCCAGCCGGCCAGTCCGGCGAGCAGCGTGCTCACCACCACTGCCACCGGCGTCACCCGCTGGTCCGTGGAGCCGCTGCGCGCGATCAACTCCACCCCGGCGACCGGTACCGCGACCAGCCAGCCCAGCAGCGCGACGGCGGTCGCCGCGAACACCGTCAGCAGGCGGTCCCGGCGGCGGTTCGGGCGGACGGCGACTGTCTGCAGCGTGTTCTCCATCGGTGACTCCTCCACATCGGGACGACTGCCGGAAACGCTAGGTCCGGCGGGCCGTCGCGCGGATCGGGCCGTGGAGCGGTTAGCGACTCCGTCGCCGGGACGACCACCGGCTCGGATCTCCGTCTGGCGACCGATGAGAAGCGGCGGCTCGGCGGCCTAGCATCCGGACATGAGGTGCGCGTCCCGGTCCCGGTTCCTGCTGCTGCTCGACGGCGGCATCGCCACCGTGAGCCTCGCCGTCTGCCTGCTCGCGCTACTGGCCTCCGACGCCCGCCCGGCCACGACCGGCGCGACCGCCGTCGCGGTCGGGCTCGCCGCGGCGCAGGCGAGCTGTCTGCTGTGGATCAGGCGCCACCCGGGGTACGCCCTCACCGTCGCCGCGCTGGCCGGCGTCGGCCTGGAGGCGCTCTGCCCGCAGCTCGGCTGGCTCGGCCTGGTCGCGGTGCCGATGGCGTACGTGGCCCGGCTGCGCCCGCCCCGGTACTCGCTCGTCGCGCTCGGGCTGCTGCTCGCGCCCACGCCGTGGAAGCTGGTCACCGGCGGCTGGCGGGACCTGCTGCTCGCGGTGACCGCGCTGGGCCTGAGCTGGACCCTCGGCGAGCTGCAGCGGGGCCAGGCACAGCGGCGCTGCGAGCGGGAGCGGCAGGTGCGCGCGGCCGAACGGGAGCGGATCTCCCGGGAACTGCACGACGTGGTCGCGCACCACGTCGCGGTCATCGCCGTACAGGCCGCCGCGGCCGAGGACGTGTTCGACGAGCAGCCCGCGCAGGCCCGCGCCGCGCTCGCCGCGATCGACACCGCGGCCCGGTCGGCGCTCACCGAACTACGGTCCATGCTGCACGCGCTCGCCGCCGACGACGGGTCCGATGCGGACGGGCCGCAGCCGGGACTGGCGCAGCTCGACGCGCTCGCCGACGCGGTACGGGCGGTCGGCCTGCCGGTGACGCTGCGGCGCGACGGCGACGGCAATGCGCTACCGGGCGGGGTGCAGCTGTCGGCGTACCGGATCGTGCAGGAGTCGCTGACCAACGCGCTGCGCCACGGGCACGCCACCCACGCCGACGTCGACGTGCGCTACCGCGACGGGGTGCTGCGGCTGGAGGTGGTCAACGACGGCCCGGCGCCCGCCCGCCGGCCCGGTACGAGCACCGGGCGCGGCATCGTCGGCATGCGGGAGCGGGCCCGGCTGCTCGGCGGCACGCTCGACGCCGGCCCACTGCCGGCCGGCGGGTTCCGGGTCCACGCACGACTGCCGGTCGGAGCGAGCCGGTGACCGTACGGGTGGTGGTCGCCGACGACCAGGAGCTGATCCGCGCCGGGTTGCGCACAGTCCTCGACGCGCGACCCGACCTGAGCGTGGTCGGCGAGGCGGCCGACGGCGTCGAGGCGGTCGCGGTGGCGACGCGTACGAGGCCGGACGTGGTGCTGATGGACGTGCGGATGCCCCGGCGCGACGGCATCGCCGCCACCCGCGACCTGGTGGCCGCCGGCAACCCGGCCCGGGTGGTCATGCTGACCACGTTCGACCTGGACGAGCACGTCTACGCCGCGCTGCGCGCCGGGGCGAGCGCGTTCCTGCTCAAGGACACCCGCCCGGCCGACCTCGCCGAGGCGGTACGCGTGGTGGCCCGGGGCGAGGCCCTGCTCGCGCCCACTGTGACCCGGCGGCTGCTGGACCGGTACGCCGACCGGCTGCCCGCGCCCGCGCCCACCGGCGGCGACGTGCTCGCCGCCCTGACCGCCCGCGAGCGGGAGGTGCTGACGCTCACCGCGCGGGCGCTGTCCAATGCGGAGATCGCCGCCCGGCTGCACCTGAGCACCGCCACCGTGAAGACCCACGTCTCGGCGATCCTCACCAAGCTGGGCATGCGCGACCGGATCCAGGCCGTGGTACTCGCGTACGACACCGGCCTGGTCCGGCCGGAGCCGCCGGTCCGGTAGGCGCCGAACCGGACACCGGACCCAGACGTGCCGAAGCCGGACGGTTCGCCGTCCGGCCTGGCCCGGCATGTCCGTCGTCTCGTGGCGGCAGGGAGCACACCGGACGGCAACGAAGATTTCTCAATTACCCCCAGTGACCGCCGCAACCCTCCTAGTGTTGGCCACACCGGTGCTCGTCACGGAGTTGGCCACCCGAACGACGTCCCACGCATACAGCGGACGAAAAGTGAGGGAAGACGCGGATGAAGGCACAGTCATTTCTCGGATCGGCGGCGTTCGGCGTGGGCCTCGGCGCACTGCTGCTCCCGGCCGCCGCGCTGGCGGACACCAGAGTCTCACCCGCCACCACCCCGGTCGGCGGCACCGTCGTGCTGACCACCACGTGCAACCCGAACGCCGGTGACGCGATCTTCCGGGTCACCGGCCCGGACCGGGACCAGAACGTCCGGTCCACCACGGCCGCCGCGGGCGGTGGCCTGAGCGCCGAACTGTTCACCGCCGGGTTCACGCTCGGCACGTACACGGTGGCCACCACCTGCGGCGACGGCAGCGACGGCGGTAGCGCCACGTTCACCGTCACCCCGATCGGCGGCGCGCAGGCCGGTGGCGGCGGGCGGGACGGCGACACCGGGGTGCTGATCGCCGGTGGCGTGCTGGCCGCCGGGGCGCTCGCCGGTGGCGCGTACGCGGTCATCCGCCGGCGTCGCGCGGGCGCCGCCGCCTGACCGGCTCGTCGAGCGGTCCGCCCGCGCCGGAGCATCCGGCGCGGGCGCCGCGTCCCTGTCGGACGGAGGCGGGATGCTGTCGGAGTCGCAGCGGCGGGCGCGCCTGCACGCCGTCGTCGTGGTCACCGCCGTCACCGTGGCCGCCGCCACGGGCGCCGGGCTGGTCTCGGCCGGGCTCGGCACCACGTCGGCGTCACCACCGCAGCCCGGCGCCTCCGCCGCGCCGGCGACCGAACGACCGGGTACGGCCGGCCCGGCACTCCCCCGCGCCACGCCGGTGCGGGTCACCATCCCCCGCATCGGCGTCGACGCCGAGATCGTCCCGGTCGCCACCGACGCCGACGGCGCGCTGGAGGTGCCGCCGCTGGAGCGCCCGGAGGTCACCGGCTGGTACCACCCCGGCCCCGCCCCTGGCCAGGCCGGCAATGCGGTGCTGGTCGGGCACGTCGACTCGCAGCACGGCCCGGCGGTCTTCTTCGACCTCGGGCGGCTGCGCGGCGGCGACACGATCCGGGTGCTGCGGGCCGACGGGCGGACCGCGACGTTCACGGTGGACGGAGTCGGGGCGTACCCGAAGGAGCGCTTCCCCACCACGCGGGTCTACGGCGGCGACGCGGCGGCGCGGTTGCGGCTGATCACGTGCGGCGGACGGTTCGACCCGCGTACCGGCAGCTACCCGGACAACATCGTCGTCTTCGCCACCGCGACCCGGTGACGCTCACCCGGCCAGGTCGGCCAGTTCCGCGTCGAGCAGCTCGGCCAGCAGCGCCACCCGGCCCGGGTCGTTGTCGGCGGTGATGTTCCGGCTGGGCATCTCGACAGTCATCAACAGGTAGAGATAGAGCCGGTACAGCCCGAGCCGCCGCCGCGCCCCGGCGTCCAGCGGGAACGGCGCCGCCGCCCGGTAGGCGCGTACCAGCGGGTCGTCCGGCTCGTCCTCGGCGCGGCGGAACAGCAGCGGCGACACCAGGTCCATCAGCGGGTCGCCCCACAGGTACCGCTCGCCGTCGACCAGACCGGTGAGCCGGGGTGTGCCGTCCGGCCCGTCGACGGCCAGCACGTTCCCGGCCCAGCCGTCGAAGTGCAGCAGCGCCGGACGGCGTACCGCGTCGAGCACCGCCGCGTGCCGCGCCACCAGCTCCCGGATCCGCGACGCGGGCACCGGCAGCGGCACCGACCAGTCCGCGGCGTCGGCGAGCATGTCGTCCACCATGGCCGTGTAGGCGCCCCGCCAGGTCGCGCCGGAGGCCCGGTCGCCGTCGTAGCCGTACCGCTCGCCGGTGACCGTGTGCAGCGCGGCGAGCGCGCGGCCGAACTCCGCGCGCAGCGGCCCGACGTCCGCGCCGGCCTGGGTCAGGTCCCAGAGGGTACGACCTGGTAGCCGCGCCATCAGCAGCCAGTCACCGAGGCCGGGGTCGGTGCCGTGGTGCAGCAGCGCGGGCGTGGGCACCCCTGGTGCGCGGTCGGCCACCAGGCGCAGGTAGTGCGCCTCCGCGCCGATCATGTCGCGTTCGTAGCGCAGCAGCGGCACGTGTGGCGGCGGACCGACCTTGAGCACCACCTCGCGGCCGTCGGTGAGGCGTACCCACCAGACGGCGGCGAACCCGCCACCGGTCAGCGGCCCGCAGGCGGCCACCTCGGCGCCGGGTCCGAGCGAGGCGGTCAGGTAGCGGCGGACCTGATCCGGGTCGAGGACACGCTGAGTCGGACTCACGCTCATGGTGCGGGGATCGTAGTGGCTGCGGCTGCGTTGTGGGCGCACCGATTGCGAAGACGCACGGCACCGGCCGGCGGCGCGACCGCTTCAGGCAAGAACCTCCCGCAGGGCCTCCAGCTCGGCCTCGGTGGCGCCGGCAGCCTGGAGATAGGCGGAGACCGAGCCGTGGTGGCTGCGGATCCACACCATGGCATGAAGCAGGTGCGCTGCGGTCACCGGGCGGGTGCCGTGTCCGATCGTCGCGCCGGCCGGCGATCCGGTGAGGTCCAGAGCGGCGTTCGAACGCAGGAAGTCCTGGGTGACCTCCGCATCGGAGGCGTTCAGGAGGGTCTGGATGACGGCGACGACGACTCCGGTGCGGTCCTTGCCGGAGGCGCAGTGGACCAGGGCAGGTAGTGCGCCGGGGGTGACGAGCTGCCGGATGATCGCGACGGTGGCACGACCGGCCTGCTCAGCCATGTACGGGTACAGCGCCACCTGGTCGTCCGGCCAGCTCTGCTCGGTGAACACCGGAAAGTGCCGGTGCTCGACGTCGAGACCCGCACACCGGTCCGGCCGGTCGGCCACCTCTCGGATGCTGCGGAGGTCGATGACCGTGCGTAGCCCGAGATCCTCCAGCTCCCGGGCACCCCCTGGCGTCAGGAGATGCAGGGCGCCAGAGCGATACAGGACCCCACGGCGCAACGATCCGACGCCGCCTGCGTCGCGGAGGTTCCGGACGCCGGAACCGCCGGTGGTGGCGTCGGCCGTGGCCCCACGAGTGATCATGGAGGCGACTATACGACTGTCCCGTCCGGGATTCCCCCGGCCTACCGGCGGCGAGGGCGGTCGTGGTGTGGGAGAGAATCGCCGGGTGGCGAGACGGAAGGCGCGCGAGGGCGCGGGTGAAGGGCCGGCGGCCTGCCCGTGCGGCACCGGCCGGCCGTACGCGGACTGCTGCGCCCCGGTACACCGGGGCGAGGCGACGGCGGCGACCGCGGAGGCGCTGATGCGGTCCCGGTTCAGCGCGTTCGCGCTCGGCGACGCCGCCTACCTGCGGCACAGCTGGCACTCCACCACCCGCCCGGAGCGGCTGGAGCTGGAACCGGGCACCCGCTGGACCCGGCTGGAGATCGTGGAGACCGCGCAGGGCGGCCTGTTCGACAGCGCCGGCACGGTCCGGTTCCGGGCGCACTACCGCGAGGACGGCCGGGCGGGCGTGCTGGCCGAGCACAGCCGCTTCGCCCGCGAGGACGGCCGCTGGGTCTACCTCGACGCGCTGCCCGAGTGACGGTCAGGCAGCGCGGCGCGGGCACGGTCAGGGCGGGCGTGGGTCAGGCCGGGCGCGGGGTGGGCTGGGCCAGCTCGGCGATCTCGCGCGGCAGCTGGGACAGCGCCCGGTTGAACTGGGCCGGCCCGACCACCCGGTGCAGCGCCTGCAACACCGCCCGGGCGCCGCGCTCGGCGTCGGACGGTGTCGCGCCGGAGCGCTCGGCGACCCGGCGCAGGAACTCCTCGTACCCGAAGACCTCGGGATCTTCGACCCGGGCGCGGGCCAGCAGCGGGCGCAACTCGTGCGCGACGTGCGCGGACAGGTCGTCGGCCTCGCCGCCGCTGACGCGTTCGGCGAGCGTGCGCAGCGTCGCCTCGGTCAGCGCGCGGGCCGTCTCCACCGGCACGCCGGCGCGGGCGGAGACCCGCGCGTAGAACTCCGGTTCGGCCATCGTCGGTCCTCCCGTCGCAACGGCAGCGTGGCTACCCGCCGCCGGCCGCGGCAAACACCGCCGCGCCACCGGCCCCGGCGGGTACGGGCTCAGGCCAGGGCCCGCGCCGCCGAGACGATCGCGCCCACACCGATGCCGGCCCGGTCGAGCTGCTGGGCGGGGGTGCCGGAGCCGGGCAGCCCGCGTACCGCCAGGTGGTTGACCCGGGCCGGTTCCCCCAGGTCGGCGAGCGCCTCCAGCACGGCCGAGCCCAGCCCGCCCTCCGGGTAGTGGTCCTCTACCACGACCAGCCGCCCGCCGGTCTCCACGACGGCCTCGGCCAGGCGCTGCCGGTCCACCGGCTTGATCGAGTACAGGTCGATCACGCGGGCGTCGATGCCCTCGCGGGTCAGCTCCTCGGCGGCGGCGAGGCACAGGTGCACCGTCACGCCGGTGCCCAGCAGCGCCACGTCCCCTCCGTCGCGCACCATCCGGCTGCCGCCGATCGGGAACGGCTCGGCGTCGTCGTAGAGCACCGGGTACTTGCCGCGCGTGGTGCGCAGGTAGCTCACCCCCGGGTGGTCGGGCATCTGGGCGACGAGGGCCGCGCAGGAGACCGCGTCGGCCGGGCAGAGCACCGTGGAGCCGGGCACCGCGCGCAGCGCGGCGATGTCCTCCAGCCCCATCTGGGACGGACCGTCCGGGCCGATCTCCACCCCGGCGTGCGAGCCGACGAGCGCGATGTCGGCGCGCGACACGCCCGCCATCCGGATGAAGTCGTACGCACGGGACCAGAACGCGGCGAACGTCGCCGCGAAGGGCCGGTAACCGCGTACCGCCATGCCCACCGCCGCGGCGGCGAGCTGCTGCTCGGCGATGAACATCTGGAAGAACCGATCCCGGTACGCGGCGGCGAAGCGCTCCGCGCGGGTGGAGTCGCTGACTTCGCCGTCGAGCGCGACCACGTCGGGCCGGGCCGCGCCGAGGGCGTGCAGCGCGTCGCCGTACGCGTCCCGGGTGGCGACCTTCGCGCCGCGGGAGTACGTCGGCAGTTCCGGTTGCCGGATCTGCGGCGCGGCGGCCCGGGGCGCGGGTGGTGGTTTCGGTCCGGCGACCCGGATGCGCCGGGGACCGCCGAGCGCCCGCACGGCGCGTTCGGCCAGCTCCGGGTCGAACGGCTTGCCGTGCCAGGCCGGGTCGTTCTCCACCTCGGGCACGCCCTTGCCCTTGACCGTGCGGGCCAGCACCACAGTGGGCCCGGTCGCCTCCCGCGCCTGCCCGTACGCCTCGTCGATCGCGCCCAGATCGTGGCCGTCGACGAGGATCGCGTGGCAGCCGAACGCCTCGACGCGCCGCCGGTAGGTGTCCAGGTCCCACTCCAGCTCGGTGGGGCCGCGCTGGCCGAATCGGTTGACGTCGACGATCGTGGTGAGGTTGCGCAGCCCGTAGTGGCCGGCCTTGTCCAGCGCCTCCCACACCGATCCCTCGGCGGTCTCGCTGTCGCCGCAGAGCACCCAGACGTGCGCGGGCGACCGGTCGAGGTACTGGGCGGCCAGCGCCACGCCGACGCCGACCGGCAGTCCCTGCCCGAGCGAGCCGGTGGCCACGTCCACCCAGGGAAGGACCGGCGTCGGGTGGCCCTGCAGCCGCGACCCGGACCGCCGGTACGTCTCCAGCAGCTCCTGCTCGCTGATCGCGCCGGTGGACCGGAACACCGCGTACAGCAGCGGGGAGGCGTGCCCCTTGGAGAAGATCAGGTGGTCGTTGCCCGGGTTGCCCGGGTAGGACCAGTCGTAGCGCAGGTGCCGGGCGACGAGCACGGCGAGCAGGTCGGCGGCGGAGAGGCTGGACGTGGGGTGCCCGGAGCCGGCCGCCGTGCTGCACCGGATCGCGTCCACACGCAGTTGGGCAGCCAGCTCCGCCAGCCCGGACAGCTCCTCGTCGCGCAGCGTGCGCTCTGCTTCCAACGTCACCGCGATCGTCTCCCGGGGTAGCCGATTTCCGGACCCACGCTAGGCCGCGAACGCGACCATTGGTCCCTTTTCTGCTGATTCACGCTCGACCGGTGAGCAGCCAGAGGGCCACCAGCAGGTACGGCAGCACCGCGACCGCGAAGGCCGCCGGATTGCCGACCGCGCCGGCGAGCAGCCCGTACCCGCCGTAGAAGGCGACAACGGTCAGGTCGGTGGCCATCCCGGCCATCGACGTGACGGTGGCCCGGGCCGACCCGGCGATCCGGGCCTGGAGCCGCACATCGGCGAGCACGGTGGCCAGCTGGAACGCCGCGAACGCCGCCGCCAGCAGCAGAAACCCGGCCGGGTGCCGCAGCAGCGCCCCGGCCGCCGTCGCTCCCGCCGCGAACACCAGCAGACCGGCGTACCCCCGGTGGGACAGCCGCTCGCCCAGCGGCGCGAGCAGCCCGCCCACAGTCATCCCGACCCACACCAGCAGGAGCAGCAGCGGTACGCCCACCTCGGCCATGCCGGTGTCGGCGGCCAGCAGCCCGGTGTACTCGTCCAGCCCACCCCAGATCGCGGTCACGGCCGCGACCATCAGCACGGCGGCGCGGACGCGGCGGTCGGCGCGCACCTCGCCGAGGCCCCGGCGCAGACTGTCCAGCCAGCCGGGCTCGTCGTCGTCCGGCCCCTCCCCCGGCGCGGCACCCGCGCGCGCCCCGTCCGGCGCGGCGCCCGGGAGCGGCGCGACCGGCGATGGGCGGTGTTCCGGGAAGCGGGCCGCGACGGCCGCCGCCAGCAGGCACGTCGCCACGCTCGCCGCGCCGACAGCGAGGTAGCCGCCGAGCGCGAACACCGGCCCGGCGAGCACCCCGGACCCGACCGCGCCGAGCACCTCGGCGGTGCGGGTCCGGCCGATCAGCCGGGCGTACCGGTCAGTCGCGTCGAGGCGTTCCAGCTCGGTGAAGACGAGCGCCTCCAGCGCGCCGGAGCGCAGCGCGCCACCGGCGCCCCAGAGCAGGAACCCCACGGCGAAAGCCGCGTACGACGGCAGCAGCACCCAGAGCGCGAACCCGCCCGCGGCCAGCAGCGGCGCCAGGCACAGCAGCAGGCGACGCGACACCGCGTCGGCCCACACGCCGGAGGGCACCTCCAGCACGATGCCGGCGACCGCCCAGAGCACGAACAGCGAGGAGATCTGCCCGACCGACAACCCCGTGTCGGCGAACAGCAGCACGTAGAGCGGGTAGAGCAGGACGAGGTCGGTGAGGAACGCGTACCCGTAGAGCGTCGCCGCCAGACGGCGGGTCGCGGGCACGCGGGCAGGAGCGACGAGCATGGAACCTTCCCACGGGACGTGACGGACACCGGTCGGTATGCACGGCGTCCGCGGCGGCCCGCGGCCTCGTCGTTCAGGAAGGCATCAACATCGCCAGGTCATGCCGGGATCCTATCCGCCGCGAGGCGCCCGGATGGTCCCCCGGCGGGCACGCGATCGGGGCGGGACCGTGCGGTCCCGCCCCGATCCGTCACCGCTGTCGGGTCAGCGGCGGAGCTTGTCCACGTCGGCCTGCGGAATGACCATGGTGGCCTCGCTGTCCGCGGCCTGCTCGGCCGTCGGCTGGCGCGGCGTGGTCGGCTGCGTGCGCTCGGAGTCCGCGTACGCCGGGATGTGCTGCGTGGCCTCCACGCCCGCCTGCGACGGCACCGGCTCGGTGGCGTCCGCACCGGCGGCCGGCTGGGTGCCCGGGTACGCCGGGACCGGCTGCGTACGGTCCGCCTCGGCGTCGCGGCTCACCGGCTGGGTCAGCTCGGAATCCGCGTACGGGCCGCCGGCGGCCAGGCGGGCCTCGACGTCACGCCGGCCGGCCTGGTACGCGCGGGCGTGCGTGGCGATGGTGCGCGACTCCTCCTCGGCCCGGGTCAGCCAGTTCTCCCAGCGGCTCTGCATCGGCCGGACCAGCCCGCCGCCGACACCGACGACCAGGATGCCGCCGACGGTGGCGAGCACCGCGATCAGCACCGGGGTGGTGACGGTGGTGGCGACGCCGATCTGGTTGAGCGCGGCGATGACACCGAGGCCCAGGATGAACACCGAGGCGAGGTTGGCCAGCACCCGGCCGTACGAGAGGCCGCCGAGCGCGCTGGAGATGATGTCCTTCACCGCGCGGGCGATGGCCGCGGCGACCACCACGATGACGATGGCGACGAACGCCCGGGGCAGCCAGGCGATCACGCCGGCGATCAGGTCGGAGATGGGGTTCGGGCCCCAGATGCCGAACGCGAGCTGCAGCGTGACCAGCAGCACGCCGTAGTAGGCCAGCTTCGCGACGATGTCGCTGGCGTCGTACTTCGAGCGGGCCAGCGCGGTCTTGATCCCGCCGCGCTCGACGGCCCGGTCGAAGTGGACCCGCTCCAGGACCTTGTCCACGAGCTTCAGCACGGCCTTGGCGATCAGCCAGCCGACGATCAGGATCGCGACGAACGCGACCGCCTTGGGCAGGAACAGCATCACCGAACGGAACGCGTCGCCCACCGCGTCCCCGAAGTTGTCTCTCATCGAAGGGCCTCCACGTACGTGGTCCAGGTTTGTTCGGGTGGGGCTACCCGGACCCGCGCGCGGGGAAACGCGGTCAGCCTCCGGGGCAGCGGTAGACGACGCGCGTGCTGGCCTGCGCCGTCGACGGTTCGACGATGTTGACGGTGGCGATCCCGGTGGTCGTCCCGACCCCGGTGAACGTCCACTTGAGGGTGAGGGCCGCCGTCTGCTGCCCGCTGCCGACCCGCTCGGTGAGCACGGCGCCGGGCGGCGCGTCGGAGCGGAACCACTGGTATCTGATCGTCCCGCCGCGCCCGTTGGTGCGCACGGTGGCCACCACGTCGACTGTCACGTCGCAGGCCACACCGGCCGGCCGGGGCACCGCCACGGCGACCCCCTCGACCTCCAGCGGGCGCAGCCGCTGCCACAGGTAGAGGCCGACCGCCAGCAGCAGCACCACGGTGAGCAGCGTGGACAGCACCGAGACGACGCGACGCCAGACCGGGCGCGGGCGGATCGGCGGTGCGGTGGGCCAGGGCGGCGCGGGCGGCGGCGTGGCCGGCACGCCCGGCCCGAAGCGCAGCTCGCCCCCGGGGGCCGGCACGCCACTCACCGCCCGCGCGTCAGCGGTCCGATCCGGGTACGCCCCGGCGCCCGTCGCCGCCGTCCCGGTGGGTTGGCCCTGATGCGGTACGCCGGTGGGCTGCCACGACGCGGTGGGCTGCCATGATGCGGTCGGTTCCGCGCCGGGGCGCTGGGTCGGCCCCGCCGTCGGACGCGGGTAGACGGTGGCCTGCCCGGTCGTGTTTCCCGGGCGCAGGTGAACCGTCGCCTCATCCATCGGATCCGCCGGAGCCGGACGCAGACTCACAGTCGGCTCGCCGGCCGCGCTGTCCGGGGTCGCGCGAAAGTGAACCGTCGCCTCACCCGCGCTGTCGCCCGGGGCCGGACGCAGGCTCACGGTCGGCTCCCCCACCTCACTCCCGGGTGCCGCGGGGAGATGGACCGTCGCCTCGCCCGCCTCGTCTGCCCGGCCCGGACGCAGGTGCACGGTCGGCTCCGCGCGGTCGATCACGAGCGCCGTCGTCGGCTCCGCGCGCTCGACCGCACGCGGCATCGTCGCGTCGGCGTCGGCGTCGGCTCGGGGCCGGGCGAGGTGGACCGTGGGGTCGGCGGAGTCCGCGTCCCCGGCGATCGGCAGGGCGCGGGTGGGCAGCGCCTCGGTGGGCTCGTCGGGGCGGGTCACGCCGACCGTCCCCGGGACGGGCTGCGGTGCGGGGCAGCGGGCACTGTCGTACTCCTAGCCGGGGGTGCAGTCGTGGTAGAGCGTCACGTACACCGGTGCCGCCGAGATGGTCGCGTTGCCGGCGGCGTCGGCGGCGGTGACCCGGACGGGGATGCGGGCGCTGCGCCTGGGCGTGGACAGCGGGCCGAGCGTGCCGGTGAACACGCCGCGCCCGGCGGCGGACATCCGGATCGTGCCGGTGGCGCCGTCGAGGGTGTAGCCGAACGTGACAGTCAGCGCGGCGGGGCCGCTGCGGTCGTCGGTCACGGTGGCGATGACGGTGCTGCTCTTGGCGCCGTAGGGGCAGCCCTTCGGGTCCAGCTCGCCCGGGTCGGCCCGGACGCCGTCCACGACCGGCGCTGTCACGTCCGGTGGCGGCGGGCTGGTGGTCCGCGACGCGCTGGGGGTGGGCGTGCCGGTGCGGGTCGGCGTCCCTGTCGGATCGGGGGTGGCCGACGGCGCCGGAGGTGGCGGCGCGGCGGACGCGGTGGACGGGCCGGGCGTCGGCGACGGGCTCCGCGACTCGGCGCCGGTCGGATCCGGTGTGGGTGCGCCGGTGGTGGCGGGACCGGCGCTCGCCGGGCCGGCCGGGCCCGCGGCGGGCGTGCCGTCGTGGGCGGCGTAGCTGTAGCCGGCGCCCCCGGCCAGGACGGCGGCGACCAGGGCACCGGCGGCGAGCGCGGTACGGGTGCGGCCACCGCGGAACCGTCCGCCCCGGCCGGCGGTGGTGCCCAGCGCGGTGTGTGCCACCGCGGTGGCGCCCTCGGCCCGGTCCGGGAACGGCCACAGCGCGGCGAGCAGCACCGCACGCCGGGCCAGCTCACGCAGCCCTCGTTCCTCCCAGTCGCCGTCGTAGCCGCTACCGGCGACACGTTCCAGCAGGTCCAGGAACGCCTCGGCGGACGGCGGGCGGTCGTCGGGGCGTTTGGCCATGCCGTGGCGCAGCAGCTCGTGCACCGGCGGGGGCGCCGCCTCGGTGGGGATCGGCGCGCTGGCGTGCTGGTCGCGCAGGGAGAGCAGGTCCGGTCCCTGGTACGGGGGCCGGCCGGTGAGGCACTCGAAGAACGTGGCGGTGGCGGCGTAGACGTCGCACGCCGGGCTGGCCGGGGCGCCGGTCCACTGCTCGGGGGCCATGTAGCGGGGTGTGCCGGACACCGTGGTGTCGGAGCCCTGGCCGATCGGCATGGCGATGCCGAAGTCGGCGAGTTTGCTCAGCCCGGCGCCAGTGACCAGCACGTTCTCCGGTTTGTAGTCGCGGTGCACGACGCCGTGGGCATGCGCGGCGGCCAGGCCGGCGAGTGAGCCCTTGAGGACGCAGAGCGCGGCCTCGGGGGTGGTCGGGCCGTGCGCGCGCAGCATCTGGCGCAGCGAGACGCCGTCGACCAGCTCCATCACGATGGCCGCGCCGTCCGGGCTCTCCACGTACTCGTAGAGGCGGCTGACGTGCGGGTCGTCGATCTCGCCGAGTAGCCGGGCCTCGGTGCGGAACGCGGTCCGGAACGCCGAGTCCTCGCCCAGGTCGCGGACCAGGTACTTGATCGCGACCGGGGTGCCGGTCGGGTCGTGGGTGGCGAGCACGACGCTGCCCGACGCGCCCGCGCCGAGCCGGCGGACCGGCGTGTATCCGGACAGTTCCCAGCCGCTCATGCGACAGACTCCACGGCGTCCCACGGGCGGGTGTCGGACGCCGCCTCGCTCGTCATTCTGACCGTGGCGCAGCCGCCGGCCATCGCCGCAACGGCTGCTTCCGGACGCCGGTCGGCGCCCGGCAGGTGGTCGGTATCGGACACACCGCCACGAGTACCAGACCCCGGCAACCTCCCCCGCCCACTTCCGCCCCGTCGATCATGAAGTTGACGGGGACAAAGGGGACTGATATCGCCGCCAACCTCATGATCGACGGGGCGGAAGTGGGCGGGGAGAGGGCGCGGCGTCAGCGGCGGCGG
>NZ_WBKS01000109.1:0-21725 GCF_008868145.1 Micromonospora sp. AMSO1212t | reverse complement strand
GTGCTGGGCGGCGGGGTGCTCGTGCCGCCGGTGCAGACCGTGCCGTTGAGCGTGAACGACGTGGGGCTCGGGTTCGACCCGGTCCACGAGCCGTTGAAGCCGACAGTGGTGCTCGCGCCGGTGCCGAGTGCGCCGTTGTAGTCGAGGCTGCGCGCGGTGACCGCCGAACCGCTCTGCTGCCAGGTGGCCGACCAGCCCTGCACCACGCGCTGGCCGCCGTCGGGGAAGGTGAAGCCGAGCGTCCAGTTGCTCACCGGGTCGCCGAGGTTGCGCACCGCCACGTTCGCGGTGAAGCCGCCGGGCCAGGAGTTGGTGGTGTAGGTGACGGCGCAGCCGGTCGCCGCCATCGCGTTCGGCGACGGCAGGACGGCCGTGGCGGCCAGGGCGAGCGCGCCGACCGCGCCGCCGACGAGCAGGTGCCGCCGGGACGGACGGGGAATCGAGAACATGCGGGAAGGTCCCATCGTCTGGATGGTGATCGGACGGTGCCCGTCGTGAACCTGCCCGGAAAGCCCGACGCGGCGGCCTGGGGGAGCGCTCCCACGGCCGAGCGTAGAGGTGGATGCCGATGCGTGCAACCGCCGCCGCTCAGCGGCCGCCGCGGCGCCCGCCGTAGAGCCGCAGCGCGTTGCAGACGTCGTACACGCCCGGCACGTCCCACGCCAGTTCGGCGGCGACCAGGCGCGTCTGCGGGTCGGCCACCAGGCCGGCGAGGATGACCACCCGGTTCTGCACGGTCACGGTGATCTGCTGCCGGCGGGTGGTCCAGTCGGCGCTGAGCCGCCGCGCGACGAGCGACGCGAGCCGGGTGTCCGCGTCGTCGGGCTCCGGTCCTCCGCCGGTGAACGGGAACTCGGGGTACGGCCAGGGCATCACCATGGGGAGGGCTCCTTCTGTTCGGTCAGGACCGGTTGCCGGGACGCGAGGCCCGGCGCCGGGACGCGGCCGTCGACGACTGTGAAGACGCCGTCGAGCCGCATGGTGTGCAGCACGGTGAGCACGAACCGCGACGGGGACAGCAGGCACAGTCGCCGGCCGTCGCGCCGGGCGTCCTGGTGCGCGCGCACCAGCAGGCTGAGCCCGGCGGAGTCGATCACCTCCAGGCCGGACAGGTCGACCAGCTCCATGTCGTCGCGCAGCGAGCGCTCGGCGAGGGCGCGGCGCACCGTCGTGGCCGGGTCGACGTCGTGGGCGGCCGGGGTGCCGCCCACCTGCTCCAGATCCTCGGTGCCCAGGCCGTCGTCGGCGATGGCCGCCCGGGCGCTGCACCGGGGGCAGTGGTGCGGTCCGGACGCGAACGGCGAGCCGACCCAGTCGTGCTCGAACACGAGCGTCCAGACCACCTCGGCGTCGGGCAGCGTGGCGCCCGCGCCGGTGACGCTGTCGCCGCAGCCGTCGCAGATGAGCGTCATCAGGTGGTCCGCGGGTACGACGGTCACACCTCCTCCTTCCGCCGGCCGCCCGTGCCGGGCGGCGTCTGCCCGGCCGCCTCCGGCCGGCCCGCGGCGACCACCGCCAGCACGACTGCCACGGCGGCGAAGCCGGTCTGCACCATCAGCGGCAGCACCGGCGATCCGTCGGTGCGGTGGTCCACCAGCCCGACCACGATCGCGCCGAGCAGCGCGGCCGCGACGCCGAGCGCGAGTGTCAGCCACACCGGGACGGCCTTGCGCCCCGGCAGGACGAGGCGTCCCAGCCCGCCGACGGCCAGACCCACCACGAGCGCTCCGACGAGCGTGCTGCCGGTCACCACTCCTCCTCAGCGTGATGCGGACGCGACCCGGGCCCGGCCGCGCGCGGCCGGACGGGGCGTGTCGACGACGGGCACGGCACCGAGCCCGGAGTTCTCCAGGATGCGCCGGATCCGCGGATGTGGATTGCTCAGGGTGAGCAGGCCGCCCTGCCGCGCGAGCCGGCGGTGCACGTCCAGCAGCAGCGCGACGGCGGCGGCGTCCACATGCCGGCACCCGGCGAGGTCGACGGTCAGCTCGCGGGGCCGTAGCGCGAGGATGCGGTCCAGCACGTGGGCGACCTCGGGCAGCCCGGCGAGGTCCAGCTCGTCGGTGATGTCCACGCGCACGTGCGGCACGGCGGACTCCGGCGGGGACGGCAGGCTGGCAGGCATCGGGTCGCTTCCGTGGCGGGATCGGGTCAGACCCCACTCTGCGCAGGGATCTTGGAGGTCACCGGACGGTTGCATGACGGTTCGATGACAAAAACCACGAACGGCCTACGCGATTGGGCGACCCGTGCAGCGCCGGTCATGATGCCCATATGACGGCCGTACTGGTGATCGAGGACGACGACCGCATCCGGCTCGCGCTGCAGCTCGCCCTGGAGGAGGAGGGCTACGAGGCGTACGGCGCGCCGACCGCCGAGGACGGCCTGCGCCGGCAGCGGGAGAAGCCGGCGGACTACGTGCTCGTCGACCTGATGCTGCCCGGCATGAACGGGTTCGACTGCATCCGTCAACTGCGCCGGGACGACGACGTGCCGGTCGTGGTGATCAGCGCCCGCGACGACACCCACGACATCGTCGCCGCGCTGGAGGCGGGCGCCGACGACTACGTGGTGAAGCCGGTCGCGATCAAGGAGCTGTCCGCCCGGCTGCGGGCGCTGCGCCGGCGCGTACGCACGGTGTCCGGGCCAGTGCCCGCCCAGTTCTTCGGCGACCTGGAGATCAGCGCGGAGGCCGGCGAGGTGCGGCGCTCGGGACAGCCGGTGCCGGTCACCCGCACCGAGTTCCGGCTGCTGTGCGAGCTGGCCGAGCACGCCGGCCGGGTGCTGTCGCGCCAGCAGCTGCTCAGCCGGGTCTGGGGTTACGAGACCGGCGACGAGCGGCTCGTCGACGTGCACGTGGGCCGGCTGCGGCAGAAGATCGAACCCGACCCGGCCAACCCGCGCCACCTGGTCACCCTGCGCGGCCTCGGCTACAAACTCCAGCGATGACCCGTCCCGGCCTGCGCGCCCGGGTCACCGCGGCGTTCGCCGTGGGGGCGTTGCTGCTGTCCGCGCTGATGGCCCTGTTCTCGTACGACCTGACCCGGCGCTCGCTGCTCGACGAGCGGGAGCGCACCGCGGTCCGGGCCGCCTACTACGACGCCGCCGTGGTCCGTTCCGGCCTGGACACCGGCACCCCGGACGTGGTGGCCGTGCTGCGCTCGCTCGACACCGGCAGTGCCCGCCGCCCGCTGCTGCACCTGCCCGACGGCTGGTACGCCCGTACCGCCGACGTGGGCGCCAGCTCGGTGCCGGTGGAGCTGCAACGGATGGTGGCCGACGGCAAGCCCGCGGTGCAGCGCATCCGGCTCGACGGGCAGCCCGCGCTGCTGGTGGGCGTGCCGCTGCCCGGCGCGCTCGGCTACTACGAGCTGACCTCGCTGCGGGAGGTCGAGGAGACGTTCCAGGTGGTGGGCCTGGCGCTGATCGCGGTGGCGATCATGGTCGCCGGTGCGGGCGCGGCGCTCGGCTGGTACGCCACCCGGCACAGCCTGCGGCCGCTCACCGCGGTCGCCGACGCGGCGGAACGGATCGCGTCCGGCGACTTCGCCACCCGGCTCGACCCGACCACCGATCCCGACCTGACCCGCCTGTCCAGCTCGTTCAACGAGATGGTCGACAAGCTGGTGCACCGCATCGAGCGGGACCGGCGCTTCGCCGCCGACGTGAGCCACGAGCTGCGCTCGCCGTTGCAGACCCTGGCCGCCGCCGCGAGCGTGCTCAACCGCCGCCGGGAGCACCAGGACGAGCGCACCGCCACCGCGGCGGGCCTGGTCGCCGACGAGGTGACCCGGTTCCAGCGTCTGGTCGACGACCTCATCCAGCTGGCCCGCACCGAGCAGCCGGCACACCGCGAGACGGTCGACGTGGTGGAGCTGGCCCGGGCCACCTGCCGGGAACGGTCGCTGCCGGAGAGCCTGGTGACCGTCGACGGCGACGCCCCGCGCCTGTGGTGGGTCGACCGGCGCCGGTTCGCCCAGACGCTGCTGAACCTGCTGGAGAACGCCGAGCGGTACGGCGGCGGGCCGGTCGCGATACGCCTCGGCGGGCGCGACGGCGTGGGCGTGCTGGAGGTCGACGACGACGGTCCGGGCGTGCCGCCCGGCGACCGCGAGATCATCTTCGACCGGTTCGTCAGGGGCCGGGCGGCGCACGACCGGGCCGGGACCGACGGCACCGGCCTCGGGCTCGCGCTGGTGGCGCAGCACGCCGCCGCGCACGGCGGTACGGCCGCGGTGCTGGACCGCGGGCCCGGCGCCCGCTTCCGGGTCGAGCTGCCCGGAGCGCTGCGATGAGCCGCCGGCGGCTCCTGCCCGGCCTGCTGGCGGCCGTGCTGCTGGGCGGCTGCGGGGTGCCGGTGGACGACGAGCCCCGCGTGGTGCAGACGCCGCCCGGCGCGTTCCCGACCCCCGCCGTGTCCTCGACCGCCGACGGGGACGGGCGGGTGGACGAGCCGTTCTGCTTCGTCCGCGACGACGGGCTGGTCGTGGTCAAGCGCCGGGTGGACGGGTTGCCCGGGGTGGACTCGCACCTCCAGCACCTGCTGGCCGGGCCGGACGGCGGCGAGCGCCGTCAGGGGCTGGCCACGGCGCTGCCGGGCACGGTGGCGGTGGCCGGGGCGACGCTGACCGGCACGCTGGCCACCGTCGACGTGCGCCAGGCCGGGGAGGAGACCGGCCGCAACGACGAGGTGCTCGCCTTCGGGCAGATCGTGTGCAGCCTCACTCAGCGGCCCGACGTGTACAGCGTGGCGTTCCGCCGGGACGGGCAGCCGCTGGAGGTGCCACGCGCGGACGGAAGCCTCTCCGCGCTGCCGCTCACCGCCGCCGACTACCGGCCACTGTTACCTCGCTAACGCCCTTCCTCGCTGCTCTGTCCGGATATGAACCGAAATCTCCATCGTCCGTTCGGTTGATTTGGCGGTGACCTTTGGTCTAGTGTGGCTGGCACGACCGGTGTGGGAGGCCACCCGTTCTCCGAGGACAGGAAGGGCAGCATGACCACGATGACCATGGCATCGACCGCGACCGAGGTGCAGCGCGCGCCGCAGACCGGTGAGGAGAGCCGCGCCAGTGAGCTGATCGCGGCGCTCGCCGCGCTGCCCGCCGACCACCCCCAGCGGGCCGCCCTGCGCAACCAGGTCATCGAGGCGTGGCTGCCGCTGGCGAACCACCTGGCCGCCCGCTACAGCGGTCGCGGCGAGCCGGCCGGCGACCTGGCCCAGACCGCGGCGCTCGGCCTGATCAAGGCCGTCGACCGGTTCGACGCCTCGCGCGGCGTCGACTTCGCCGGCTTCGCCATCCCGACCATCCTCGGCGAGATCAAGCGGCACTTCCGCGACCGCACCTGGAACATCCGGGTTCCGCGTCGCCTCCAGGAGCTGCGGCTGCGCATCTCCGAGGCCAACAGCACGCTGACCCAGACGCTCAACCGGGCCCCGACCGTCGCCGACATCGCCGCCCACCTCGACGTCACCGAGGAAGAGGTGCTGGAGGGCCTGGAGGGCGCCCGCGCGTACAACGCGGTCTCGCTGTCCACCCCGATCGGCGACGGCGACAGCGCCACCGAGCTGGGCGACACGCTCGGCACCGAGGACAACGAGTACGAGCTGGCCGACCTGCGCGCCTCGCTCGGCCCGGCGCTCGCCACGCTCGACGAGCGGGAGCAGAAGATCCTCACGCTGCGCTTCTACGGCAACCTGACCCAGAGCGAGATCGCCGCCCGGGTCGGTGTCTCCCAGATGCACGTGTCCCGGCTGCTCGCCCGCGCCCTGACCAAGCTGCGCGGCCAGCTCACCGAGGCCTGAGCCACCCGTACCGCGACCCCCGCCGGCCCGGCCGGCGGGGGTCGCGTCGTGTCACCAGCGCGAGGGCGGAGGCGGCGGCACCACGGGCGGCCGGTCGTCGCAGGTGATGGTGTTCGGCAGCAGCCACGACGCCAGCCAGCCGCCGTCGTTGCCGCCGAGGTCGGTCAGGCCGAACTCCGACCCGGCCGGGGTGAAGTGGAACGACCCGCAGTTGTTCACGCCGACCGCGCCCACGTTGCGGGCGTCGACGTTCGCGAAGCTCGCCCCGCCCGCCGTACGCGCGCTGACCACCGACGTCCCGGTGCCGTCGACCCGGATGTCGCGGAAGCGGACGTTGTCGATGCGGACGCTGTCCTTCACCGGCCAGTCGCTGACCAGCATGATCGCGTTGTAGGTGCTGTCCAGGTACGCGTCACCGCGCACCTCGATGTCCGCCGCGTCGATGCTGCGGTCCAGCGCGTAGAACCAGATCGCGCCGAGGCCGATGTTCCAGTTCAGGTCGTACGTGCCGGCCCGGACCGTGGTGTTGCCGGTGATCCGCAGCCGGCCGGTGAACGGCTCGGCCCCGAACCGGGAGCCCACCTGGATCGCGCTGCCCTCGCGTACCGGGTCGGCGATCAGGTTGTGCGCCACGGTGAGGTCGGCGCCGCCGTACAGCGCGATGCCGTTGGCGAGCACCGGCGACTGCACGGTGTTGTACGCGAACGTGTTCGACGCGTTCGCCGTGCCCTCCGACCACATGGCCAGCGCGTCGTCGCCGCTGTTGCGGACCACCGAGTTCGTCACCGACGAGTGCGTGACGCCGGTGTGGAGGTTCAGCCCGTCGGCGATCTGGTCCGCGATCACCGTGTTCGTGACCCGCAGGCCGGTCATCGGCCCGTCGAACCACATGCCGACCTTGGTGTGGTGCAGGTAGAGGCCGTCGATCGTGCTGCGGTTGAGTGCCCCGCCGACGGCGTTGACCTGGTCGGTGTCGATCCGCTCCCGTACGTCGCCCTCGATCGCGAAGCCGGACAGGTGCACGTCGCTGCTGCCGCCGTCGGCGGCGTCGCGGCCGTAGAAGCCGACGCCGGTGTGGCGGGAACCGTCGGGTGCCGGCGTCTCCAGCGCCACCTCGCGTCCCCGCACGACCGTGTACCAGCTGCCGGCCCCGGCGATCGTCACGTCGTCGACGACGACGTGCCGGTTGACCTGGTAGGTGCCCGGCGGCAGGTAGAGCGGGCGGTCCACCCGGCGGGCGTACGCGATGGCGCGGTCGAACGCGTCGGCGGACTCCCGCCGGCCGGTCGGATCGGCGCCGAAGGACAGCGCGTTCACCGCGCGGGGAACCGTCCGGGGCGGTGCGACGAGGTGCGCGTCCACCAGGTCGATCACCGTCCACGCGGCGGCCGTGCCGCGCGGCGCGGTCAGCCGGACCACCTCACCGGCCCGGTGGGTACGGCCGAGCAGCATCCGCTGCTCGTCGTAGAAGTGGTGCGGCCGGAACGGCTTGCCGATCACCGGCGCGGGCGTGGTGGCGGCCGGGACGCAGGAGCACTCGGTGATCCACCAGTCCGGGTGCAGCAGGTCGGCGCCGGGGTCGTTGGTGAACGGGTACTGGTTGTAGAGCCAGGCGTACTGCGAGGTCAGCGTCATGGTGCGCGGGGGCGTGTGCCCGACTGAGACCCGCAGCGGAGCGGTGATCCCGCCGCCGCCGGGCGCGTCCGGGATGCTGTAGCGCACGGTGAGCGCGTTCGTGGACCGGGGGAGCGTCAGTTCGACGTGCTGGCCGGGCAGCAGGCGCACGGCCCGGCGGCCGGACGCCTCACCGGCCAGTGTGTACGCCGACCGGTCCGGCCCGATCACGGTGCCGGTGGTGCGGCCGTGTTCCGCCTCCTGCTCGACGTAGTCCACCGTCGCGCCACGACCGGCGACGAGCGCGGGGTCGAGCCCGGCGCGGGTCACCACGGGGGCCGGTCCGCGCGGCGGGCCCGCCGCGGCGGCACCGGGTGGTGCGAGCAGGGCGGCGGCGACGACCGGCGCCGCGAGGATCCTCGGCACGCTCCGCGACATCGGAGCACCCACTTTCTCGGGGGAGGGGTGGCCTCGGCGGCGCAGGCCATCGACAAGGTTCCTCATGTTATTCCGGTGCTCTGTTGCCTTTCAAGCATCAATCTGTTCGTATCTTTCTGACCGGCGGACCGCCCGGACGGCAAGAAGTGACCACTCCGGTTGTTCATTTCTTGCAAGAATCGGACGTACGATTGCCGCCGTGACGAAGCGCCTGACCGAGGTGGCCCGCAAGGCGGGTGTCAGCGAGGCCACAGTGAGCCGCGTGCTCAACGGCCGCGGCGGGGTGTCCGAGGCGACCCGGACCGCCGTGCTGACCGCCCTCGACGTGCTCGGCTACGAGCGCCCGACGAAGCTGCGCGGCGAACGTGCCCGCCTGGTCGGCCTGGTGCTGCCGGAGTTGCAGAACCCGATCTTCCCGGCGCTGGCCGAGGTGGTCACCGGCTCGCTCGCGCAGCGCGGCTTCACCCCGGCGCTGTGCGCCCGCACCATCGGTGGCGTGCCGGAGTCCGGGTACGTGGAGATGCTGCTCGACCACCAGGTCAGCGGCGTCATCTTCGCCGGTGGCTCGTACGCGCTGGCCGACGCCTCGCACGAGCACTACCGGCGCCTGACCGACCGGGGCCTGCCGGTGGTGCTGGTGAACGCCGGGGTCGAGGAGCTGGGCTTCCCGCGGGTGTCCACCGACGACGCGGTCGCCGTCGAGCAGGCGTACGGGCACCTGCGCTCCCTCGGCCACGAGCGGATCGGCATGGTCCTCGGCCCGGCCGACCACGTGCCCTCGCGCCGCAAGCTCGACGCCATGGTCCGGGCCGCCGGCTGGGGCGAGGACCGGTCCCTGGTGGAGCGGTCCAGCTTCTCCATGGAGGGCGCGCGGGTCGCCGCCACGAAACTGATCGAGCGCGGCGCCACCGGGATCGTCTGCGCGAGCGACGTGCTGGCGCTGGGCACCATCCGCGCCGCCCGCCGCCTGGGCTGCGCCGTACCGGCCGACGTGTCGGTGGTCGGGTTCGACGACTCGGCGTTCATGACCTGCACCGACCCGCCGCTGACCACTGTGCGGCAGCCGATCGAGACGATGGGTCAGGCCGCTGTGGACCTGCTGGTGACCCAGATCGAGGGCGTCGGCGTGCTGCACGACGAGCTGCTGTTCGAGCCCGAGCTGGTGGTACGCGGCTCCACCGCCCCCGCCCCTCGCCGCTGACCCGATCCTCTCCTGCCTCGCCCCGCGTCCATCCAGGACCCGGGGCCGGCCGCCGTTCCCCGAGGTGACACCGACTCCGCGATCTGCGTGACCAAGTCGTGTTCTTGCGTCATCGAGTCGGCATCTTGCTGTCTATGGTTCACGTCGTTACAGTGACTCCACTCACACCTGACCCGGGGCGCGGTTTCCGGAGGCAGGGCGCGCGCCGGGTGCCGTTCCACCACCGGAGGCAGCCGCGCGGTCACCGCACATCACTGAAGGCCATGGATACACCCGTTCCCGAAGGGATGGACAGATGTCCGTACCGCAGTATCGGAAGGTCGCGGCGCTCGCGCTCGCGGCCGGCCTCGGGCTCAGCCTTGCGGCGTGCTCCACCAAGAGCGACGACAGCAGCGACGCCGGCGGCAAGGTCACCATCACCGTCGACTGCCAGCCGGTCGGCGCGCAGAAGGAACTGCTGAAGAACTGGAACGACGACGTCGCCGAGTTCCAGCGGCAGAACCCGGACATCGTCGTCAAGAGCGTCAGCGTCGGCGAGCAGTGCAACAACCCGCCGGACTTCACCGCCCGCCTGGCCGGCGGCACCGTCACCGACGTGTTCTACGGCTACATGACCGACCTCCAGCAGGTGCTGGACTCCGGCCAGGCGATGGACATCGGCCAGTACGCCACGAAGGACACCATCCCCACCTGGGACAGCGTCGACCCGGCGCTCAAGGAGGTGTTCACCGACGGCGGCAAGCTCTACGCCGTACCGGTGAAGAACTACTCGATGGGCCTGATCTACAACAAGGCGCTGTTCCAGCGGGCCGGGCTCGACGTGAACAACCCGCCGAAGACCTGGCCCGAGGTGCGGGCCGCAGCCAAGAAGATCTCCGCGCTCGGCGACGGCATCGCCGGGTACGCCGAGTACAGCGCCGGCAACACCGGCGGCTGGCACTTCACCTCGCTGCTCTACTCCCAGGGCGGCCAGGTGCTCGGCGCCGACGGCAAGAAGGCCGACTTCAACAACGCGATGGGCAAGCAGGTCCTGCAGAACCTCAAGGACATGCGCTACGGCGACAACAGCATGGGCAGCCGGCAGCTGCTCCAGTGGGGTGACCTGCTCACCAACGCCGGCGCCGGCAAGGTCGGCATGTTCATCGGCGCGCCGGACGCGACCCAGGCGATCGTCAGCCAGTTCCAGGGCAAGTACCAGGACTGGGCGATGGGCCCGCTGCCCGGCCAGGACGGGCAGGCCAAGGCCACACTCGGCGGCGGCGAGGGCTACTTCTTCAAGAAGGGCCTCAGCCCCGAGCAGGTCAAGGCCGGCCTGAAGTGGCTCGCCTACCAGAAGCTGACCCCCGGCAAGGGCCAGTTCGACTACGTACGCGCCAAGCCGCAGAACTACCCGGTCGGCCTGCCCCAGCCGCTGCTGTTCGCGAACGGCAGCGACGCGCAGAAGCAGGAACTGGAGCTGCGCAAGGCCAACGCGAACGTCGACACCACCAACTTCGCGGTCTTCGAGGCCAACCCGGTGCCGATCAAGGGGGAGCCGCGCAACGCCCAGGCGATCTACGCGGTGCTCGACGCCGCGATGTCCGGGGTGCTGACCAACCCGAACGCGAACATCGACGCGCTGCTCAAGACCGCCGAGGACAAGGTCAACCAGCTGCTGGCCGCGCAGAGCTGACCCGACCGGAGGTGGGGCCGGCGCACCGGCCCCACCTCCCCGAGCACCGCAGGAGTCGCCTTGGCGCTCACCACCGCCCCCGGCGCCACCCGCCGTCCCGGCCCCGTCGCGCCGACGCCGTCGCGTACCGCCGGACGCCGCGCCGGTCTCGGCCGCAAGGTCCGGGACAACCTCACCGGGCACACGTTCCTCATCGGCGCGGTCGCGTGCTTCGCCGTCTTCTCCTGGTACCCGATGGTCCGCGGCGTCGTGATGAGCTTCCAGCGCACCCGCCGGGGCGAGACCACCTGGGTGGGCTGGGACAACTACAGCCGGATCATCGCCGATCCGAGCTTCTGGACCGCGTGGAAGAACACGTTCGTCTTCACCGGCCTGGCGCTGGTGCTCGGCTACGCGGTGCCGTTCTTCGTGGCGATCCTGCTCAACGAGCTGCGTCACGCCAAGGGCTACCTGCGGGTGCTGGTCTACCTGCCGGTCATGCTGCCGCCGGCCTCGGCGCTGTTCCTGTTCAAGTTCTACGCGTACGACCCGAGCGACGCGGGCCTGTTCAACGCGATCCTCACCGCGCTGGGACTGCCCACCTCGGAGTGGATGCAGTCGCCGACCATGACGATGCCGGCCATGGTGATCGCGTCGACCTGGATGAACATGGGCGGCGCGGTGCTGATCTATCTGGCCGCGTTGCAGAACATCCCCGGCGAGCTGTACGAGGCCGCCGAGATCGACGGCGCCGGGGTGTGGCGGCGCATCCTGCACGTGACGGTCCCGCAGACCCGGCTGATCCTGGCGCTGCTGGCGATGCTCCAGATCGTCGCCACCATGCAGCTGTTCATCGAGCCGCTGATCCTCGCCAACGGCGCCGGTACGCAGGACTCGGCGACCTCCGTGGCGTATCTGATCTACCAGCACGGCTTCTTCCAGAACGACCTCAACGGCGCCGCCGCGCTCGGCGTGATCATGCTGGTGGTGCTGGCCGGGTTCTCCGCCGTCTACCTGCGACTGACCGCGAGACAGGACTAGGACATGGCCGCCGACCTCACCACCCGCACGCTCATCTCCCACGCCCAGCTGCGGCGCGGTCGTGGCCGCGTCCTCTACTGGATCGTGCTCTCCGTGGTCGTGGCCGGGTTCACACTGGTGTTCCTCGGCCCGCTGTACTGGATGGTCACCGGCGCGCTGAAGTCCGGCCAGGAGATCGCCCAGACACCGCCGTCGTTGTTCCCCCGCGATCCGCAGCCGGGCAACTACGTCGACGCCTGGACCAACCTGGATCTGGCCAAGCTGCTGTTCAACACGTTCTACTACGCCACCGGGGCGGTGCTGTTCCAGCTCGTGTTCGACACCGCCGCGGCGTACGCGTTGTCGAAGCTGCGCCCGGTGCTGGGCAAGCTGATCCTCGGCATGATGCTGGCGACGCTGATGATCCCGGCGATGGTGCTGATCGTCCCGCAGTACGTCACGGTGATCGACCTGCCGATCGTGCACGTCAACCTGCTCGACTCGCCGTTCGCGATCTGGCTGCCGCTGGTGGCGAACGCGTTCAACATCTTCCTGCTGAAGCGGTTCTTCGACTCCATCCCGGAGGACCTGATGGCCGCCGCCGTGATGGACGGCGCCACCCCGCTGCGCACGCTCTGGTCCATCGTCCTGCCGATGTCCCGTCCGATCCTCGGCGTGGTGGCGATCTTCGCGGTGACGGCGGTCTGGAAGGACTTCCTCTGGCCGAAGCTGGTGATGCCGTCACCGGAGACGCGGACCGTCAGCGTCGGCATCTACGCCTTCGCCGGCGGGACCCCGATGAACGTGGTCATCGCCGCGTCGGTGATCGCCGCGATCCCCACCGTCGTGCTGTTCCTGATCTTCCAGCGCAACATCATGTCCGGCCTGACCACCGGCGGCCTCAAGGGCTGACCGGGCGCCGCCGTACGGCCGCCGTCGGCCGCATGCCCGCCAGCGCAGAACCGACCCCGCAGAAAGCAGGTGCCCGTGTCCATGGCCGACAACAGCCCGTGGTGGCGCTCCGCGGTGATCTACCAGGTCTATCCGCGCAGCTTCGCCGACGGCGACGGCGACGGGATCGGTGACGTCGCCGGCATCCGGTCCCGCCTGGATCACCTCGCCGCGCTCGGCGTCGACGCGATCTGGTTCAGCCCCTGGTACCCGTCCCCGATGGCCGACGCCGGCTACGACGTGTCCGACTACCGCGACATCGATCCGGTCTTCGGCACGCTCGCCGAGGTGGAGGCGCTGATCGCCGAGGCGCACGCGCTCGGCGTCCGCAGCATCGTCGACGTGGTGCCCAACCACTGCTCCGACGCGCACCCGTGGTTCCGGGCCGCGCTCGACGGCGGCCCGGCCGCACCCGAGCGGGAGCTGTTCTGGTTCCGCGCCGGGCGGGGACCGGGGGGCGACCTGCCGCCCACCGACTGGACCGGCGAGTTCGGCGGACCGACCTGGACCCGCACCACCGACCCGGACGGCACGCCCGGCGACTGGTACCTGCACCTGTTCGCCCCGCAGCAACCCGACTTCAACTGGGACCACCCCCGGGTCCGCGCCGAGTTCGAGGACATCCTGCGCTTCTGGTTCGACAGGGGCGTGGACGGCATCCGCATCGACTCGGCCGGTCTGCTGGTCAAGGACGGCACGCTGCCCGAGGTCCACCCGGACCGGCCGCACCCGTTCCGCGACCAGGACGGCGTGCACGACGTCTACCGCGCCTGGCGGCGCATCGCCGACTCGTACCCGGGCGGGCGCGCGCTGGTCGGCGAGGTGTGGCTGCCCGACCGGCAGCGGTTCGCGAACTACCTGCGCCCGGACGAGCTGCACACCGCGTTCAACTTCGACTTCCTCGGCTGCGCCTGGGACGCCACGGCGCTGCGGGAGAGCATCGACGGCACGCTCGGCGCCCACGCCCCGGTCGGCGCACCGGCCACCTGGGTGCTGTCCAACCACGACGTCACCCGCCACGTCACCCGGTACGGCCGCGCCGACACCCGGTTCAGCTTCGCCGCCAAGCGCGAGGGCATCCCCACCGACCTGGAACTGGGCACCCGCCGGGCCCGCGCCGCCGCGCTGCTGTCGCTCGCACTACCCGGCGCCGCCTACGTCTACCAGGGCGAGGAGCTGGGACTCTGGGAGGTCGAGGACATCCCGTACGAGCTGCGGCAGGACCCGATGTGGGAACGCTCCGGGCGGGTCGACCCGGGTCGCGACGGCTGTCGGGTGCCGTTGCCCTGGCAGGGCGACACGCCGCCGTTCGGGTTCAGCCCCGACGGCGCGAGCGCCGCGCCCTGGCTGCCGCAACCGGCCGACTGGAAGGACCGTACGGTCCGCGCCCAGACCGGCGACCCGCACTCGATGCTGGAGCTGTACCGGGCCGCGCTGACGCTGCGCCGCGCCGAACCCGCGCTCGGCGACGGCACGCTGACCTGGCTGCCCGCACCGCACGGCGTGCTCGCGTTCGCCCGCGAACCCGGCTTCACCTGCCTGGTCAACCTCGGCGGCGCAGCCGTGCCGCTGCCCGCGCACGATCGGCTGCTGCTGGCCAGCGGCCCACTCGACGACGACCGGCTGCAACCGGACACCGCGGTCTGGCTGCGTACCCGATCGGCCTGACCGCGGCGCAGGCGGCCCGTCCCGGCCGCCGCCACGCCGCACACCTGGGGAGGAGGAAGGAGAGGCAACGCCGCACGGGGGATCTGGCCACCGACGAAAGGGAGCACACCCCGCATGGCCGAGCACCGCACCGCGCACCGCCACCGCAGCACCGGCGTGGCCGCCCTCGCCGCCGCGCTCGCCGCCTCGACACTCGTCGTCGTGGCGCTCACCACGACCGCCACCCCGGCGCGCGCCGCCGGGCTGTCCCCGTTCGACATCACCGGACGCGGCGCCACAGTGCCGTTCCGGGAGCACGAGGCCGAACAGGCCGCACACACCGGCACGAAGATCGGCCCCGACCGGCGCTACGGCACGCTGCCGTCCGAGGCGTCCGGCCGGGAGGCGGTCACGCTCGACGCCGTCGGCGAGTACGTCGAGTTCACGCTCACCGCCCCGGCGAACGCCGTCACGTTCCGGTACAGCCTGCCCGACAACGCCGCCGGCACCGGCCGCGACGCCACCATCGACCTGCGCGCCAACGGCACGCTGGTCAAGGCCGTGCCGGTCACCTCCCGGTACGGCTGGTACTACGGCGGCTACCCGTTCAACAACAACCCCGGCGACACCAACCCGCACCACTTCTACGACGAGACCCGGACCATGTTCGGCACCACGTATCCGGCCGGCACGAAGATCCGCCTCCAGGTCTCCTCGACCGCCCAGTCACCCACCTTCACCATCGACCTGGCCGACTTCGAGCTGGTCGGGGCGCAGATCACCAAGCCGTCCGGTGTGCTGGACGTGGTGACCGACTTCGGCGCCGACCCGACCGGCGCCACCGACTCGACGGCGAAGTTCCAGGCCGCCGTGGACGCCGGCAAGGCGCAGGGCCGGGCGGTGTGGATCCCGGCCGGCACGTTCACGCTCTGGGACCACGTGGTGGTCGACGGCGTGACGCTGCGCGGCGCCGGCCCCTGGTACTCGGTGCTCGGCGGCCGGCACCCCACCGACCGCAAGCGGGCCGCCGGCATCTACGGCAAGTACGTGCCGGGCGGCGGCTACTCCGGCGAGATCCGGTCGCACGAGGCCGGCGGGCCCAGCCGCAACGTCACGCTGCGGGACTTCGCGATCATCGGCGACATCCGGGAACGCGTCGACGAGGACCAGGTGAACGCCATCGGCGGCGCGATGACCAACTCGGTGGTGGACAACCTCTGGTTGCAGCACACCAAGGTCGGCGCCTGGATGGACGGGCCGATGGACAACTTCACCATCCGCAACAGCCGCATCCTCGACCAGACCGCCGACGGGGTGAACTTCCACTGGGGCGTCACCAACTCCACTGTGACCAACACGTTCGTACGCAACACCGGTGACGACGCGCTGGCCATGTGGGCGCAGAGCGTGCCGAACGTCGGCAACTCCTTCACCCGCAACACCATCGGCGTCACGATCCTGGCCAACCACCTGGTCACCTACGGCGGCCGGGACATCACCATCGCGGACAACGTCACCGCCGACTCGGTCACCAACGGCGGCGGCATCCACGTCGCCAACCGCTATCCGGGCGTCACCGGGCCGACCGCCGTGGCCGGGACCATCACCGTCGCCCGCAACACGCTGATCCGCAACGGCAACTCCGACTACAACTGGCAGTTCGGCGTGGGCGCGATCTGGTTCTCGGCGCTCAACGAGCCGATCCAGGGCGCCGCCATCAACGTCACCGACACCGACATCCTGGACAGCTCGTACGCGGCGCTGCACTGGATCGAGGGGCAGACCAGCGGCATCTCGTTCGACAACGTCCGCATCGACGGCGCGGGCACGTACGCGCTCCAGGTGCAGGCGCCCAGCCAGGTCCGGTTCACGAACGTGCGGGCCACCGGCATCGCCCAGTCCAACCCGATCCACAACTGCGTCGGCAGCGGCTTCCAGATCACCCAGGGCACCGGCAACTCGGGCTGGTTCACGCCCACCCCGTACTGCGGGCCGTGGCCGCAGCCGCAGTGGGGCAACGGCCCGTCCAGCCCGCCGCCCACCAGCCCGGCGCCGACCACGGCAGCGCCGACGACGGCCCCGCCGACCACCGCGCCGCCGACCACGCCGCCGCCGGCCGGCGGGAACCTGGCCCTGGGCCGCCCGGCGACCGCCACCAGCTCCACCCAGACGTACGCCGCCGGCAACGCGGTCGACGGCAACGCCGCCAGCTACTGGGAGAGCGCCAACAACGCGTTCCCGCAGTCACTCACCGTCGACCTCGGCGCGTCCCGCCCCGTCGACCGGGTGGTGCTCAAGCTCCCGCCCGGCTGGGAACGGCGTACCCAGACGCTTGCCGTGCTCGGCTCCACCGACGGCTCCTCGTACAGCACACTCGCCGCGTCGGCGGGCCGCGTCTTCGACCCGGCCGCCGGCAACACCGTGTCGCTCGCGCTGCCGTCCGGCGAGCGGCGGTTCGTCCGGGTCACCGTGGCCGGTAACACCGGCTGGCCGGCGGGCCAGCTCGCCGAGCTGGAGGTGTACGGCGGCGGCACGACCACGCCGCCGCCCACCACGACAGCGCCGCCCACCACCGCGCCGCCGACCGGCAACCTCGCGGCGGACCGGCCGGTCGCGGAGACCAGCCACGCCGACGTGTACGGCGCCGCCAACACCGTCGACGGCAACGCGAACACCTACTGGGAGAGCGCCAACAACGCCTTCCCCCAGTCGGTGACAGTCGACCTGGGCAGCGCCCGCCCGGTCGCCCGGGTGGTGCTGAAGCTGCCCCCGTCGGCGGCCTGGCAGACCCGTACCCAGACCGTCTCGGTGCTCGGCTCCACCGACGGCTCGTCGTTCTCGCCCCTCAAGGCGGCGGCGGGCTACACGTTCGACCCGGCGGGCGGCAACAGCGTGTCGATCGCGCTGCCCGCCGGTGACCGCCGCTTCGTGCGGCTGACCTTCACCGGCAACACCGGCTGGCCGGCCGGCCAGCTGTCCGAGTTCGAGGTGTACGCCTCCTGACCCGGCGCGGCGGGGACCACCGCCGGTCCCCGCCGCGTCACCGCACCCCCACCCCCGAACGCCTCTCCACCTCCCCCGGGAAGAAGGTGTCCGTCCACCATGTCCAGACTCCGTACCGGAATCGTCGCGGTGCTCGCCGCTGTCGGCCTGGTCGTCACCGCGGCCCCCGCCCCACCGGCCCGCGCCGCCGGCGGCCCGAACCTCGCCGCCGGGCGCACCGCCACCGCCAGCAGCGTCAACGGCCCCTACGTCGCGGCCAACCTGACCGACGGCAACCAGGGCAGCTACTGGGAGAGCAGCGGCGCGCTGCCCCAGTGGGCCCAGGTCGACCTCGGCACCAGCCGCGCCGTCGACCAGGTCGTGCTCGAACTCCCGGCCGCCTGGGAGGCGCGCACCCAGACGCTGTCCGTGCAGGCCAGCGCCGACGGCAGCGGCTTCACCACAGTCGTCGCGTCCGCCGCCCGGACGTTCAGCCCGGCCGCCGCCAACACCGTGACGCTCGGCTTCACCGCCACGAACGCCCGCTACCTGCGGGTCGTGATCACCGCGAACACCGGCTGGACCGCCGCGCAGCTCGCCGAACTGGAGGTGTACGGCGCGGCCACCTCCTCGACCAACCTGGCGCTCGGCCGGACCATGACCGAGAGCGGCCACGCCGACGTGTACGGCGCGAGCAACGCCAACGACGGCAACGCGGCCACCTACTGGGAGAGCCCGAACAACGCGTTCCCGCAGTGGATCCAGGCCGACCTGGGCGCCGCCACCAGCGTCAACCGGCTGGTGCTGCGACTGCCGTCCGGCTGGGGCACCCGCACCCAGACGATCACCGTGCAGGGCAGCACGAACGGCTCCACGTTCGGCACGCTCGTCGGCTCCGCGTCGTACGCGTTCGACCCGGGCGGCGGCAACACGGTGACCGTCACCGTGCCCACCGCGTCCACCCGCTACCTGCGGCTGCTGTTCACCGCCAACAGCGCCTGGCCCGCCGGGCAGCTCGCCGAGCTGGAGATCTACGGCCCGGTCACCGGCGACACCCAGGCGCCGAGCGCGCCGGGCAACCTCGCGTTCACCGAGCCAGCCACCGACCAGGTGCGGCTGACCTGGACCGCGTCCACCGACAACGTGGGCGTCACCGGCTACGACGTGTACGCCAACGGCGTCCTGCGCACCACTGTCGGCGGCTCCACGCTGGCGTACACCGACACCCAGCCGGCCGGGACCACCGTCTCCTACCACGTGCGGGCCCGCGACGCGGCCGGGAACGTGTCGGCGAACAGCAACACGGTCACCCGGACCGGCAACACCGGCGACACGGTCGCTCCCACAGCGCCCGGCAACCTGGCCTACACCCAGCCGGCGAGCGGGCAGATCCGGCTGACCTGGACCGCGTCCACAGACAACGTCGGCGTCACCGGTTACGACGTGTACGCCAACGGCACGCTGCGCACCACAGTGAGCGGGTCCACGCTCACGTACACCGACAGCCAGCCGGACAGCGCCACCGTCTCGTACCACGTGCGCGCCCGCGACGCCGCCGGGAACGTGTCCGCGAACAGCAACACCGTCACCCGCACCGGCAGTACGTCCGGCGGCACCAACCTGGCGGCCGGCAAGCCCGCGACCGCCTCCTCCATGGTGCACGTGTTCGCCGCCGCCAACGCGGTCGACAACGACGTCACCACCTACTGGGAGGGCGCGCCCGGCGCGTACCCGAGCACGCTCACCGTCGCGCTCGGCGCCAACGCCGCCATCAGCGCGGTGGTGGTGAAGCTCAACCCGGACCCGGCGTGGGGCGCGCGTACCCAGACGTTCCAGGTGCTCGGCCGGGAACAGTCCGCGTCCGGATTCACCAGCCTTGTCGGCTCCGCGACGTACTCCTTCAACCCGAACAGCGCCAACACGGTGACCGTCCCGGTCTCCGCGACCGCCGCCGACGTCCGGCTCCAGTTCACCGCGAACTCCGGCTCCTCCAACGGCCAGGTCGCCGAACTCCAGGTCATCGGCGTCCCGGCGCCGAACCCGGACCTCACCGTCACCGCCGTCACCGCGTCGCCGTCCGCGCCGGTGGAGACCGACGCGATCACGCTGTCCGCCACCGTGCGCAACGCCGGCACCGCGGCCTCCGCCGCCACCGCCGTCACCCTCTACCTGGGTACGACGAAGGTCGGCACCGCCGCCGTCGGCGCGCTCGCCGCGGGCGCGTCAAGCACCGTCTCGGCGAGCATCGGGGTACGCGACGCCGGCAGCTACTCGCTCACCGCCAAGGTTGACGAGTCGAACGCGGTGATCGAGCAGAACGAGGCGAACAACTCCTACACCAGCCCGACCGCGCTGACCGTCAGCCCGGTCGCCAGCTCCGACCTGGTCGCCTCCGCCGTCACCTGGTCACCCGGCACGCCGAGCGCCGGCACAGCCGTCTCCTTCGCGGTGACGCTGCGCAACCAGGGCACCGTCGCGTCGGCGAGCGGCGCCCACGGCATCACGCTCACCGTGCGCGACCAGTCCGGCGCGGTGGTCCGCACGCTCACCGGCTCGCACAGCGGCACGATCGCGGCCGGGGCCACCGCCGGCCCGGTGTCGCTCGGTACCTGGACCGCCGCCAACGGCCGGTACACGGTGCGGGTGGTGCTCGCCGACGACGCGAACGAACTGCCGGTGAAGCGGCAGAACAACACCAGCGACCGCGCGTTGTTCGTCGGCCGAGGGGCGAACCTGCCCTACGACGCGTACGAGGCCGAGGACGGCACGACCGGCGGCGGCGCGCAGGTGATCGGCCCGAACCGCACCATCGGCGACCTCGCCGGGGAGGCGTCCGGCCGCCGCGCGGTCACGCTCAACACCACCGGCGCGTACGTCGAGTGGACCACCCGGTCGGCGGCGAACGCCCTGGTCGCCCGCTACTCCATCCCCGACGCGCCGGGCGGCGGCGGGATCGACTCGACGATCAACGTCTACGTCAACGGCGTGCTGCACAAGCCGATGAGCCTCACCTCCAAGCACATCTGGCTCTACGGCGCCGAGGCCGGCCCGAGCGACTCGCCGAGCGCCGGCGCGCCCCGGCACCTGTACGACGAGGCGAACGTGCTGCTCGACACCACAGTCCCGGCGGGCAGCCGGATCCGGCTCCAGAAGGACCCGGCGAACAGCACCACGTACGCGATCGACTTCGTCGACACCGAACTGGTCTCGCCGCGCGCCAACCCCGACCCGGCCCGCTACAAGGTGCCGACCGGGTTCAGCCACGCCGACGTGCAGAACGCGCTGGACGCGGTACGGATGGACACCACCGGAACGCTGATCGGCGTCTACCTGCCCGCCGGCACGTACGAGACCGCGCAGAAGTTCCAGGTGTACGGCAAGACGGTGAAGGTCGTCGGCGCCGGCATGTGGTACACCCGGTTCCAGACTCCGCGCAACCAGCAGAACACCGACGCCGGCTTCCGGGTCGAGTCCTCGGCGAGCGGGTCGACCTTCGCCCACCTGGCGTTCTTCGGCAACTACACCAACCGGATCGACGGCCCCGGCAAGGTGTGGGGTGAGCTGAAGGACGTGGACGATCTGACGCTCGACAGCGTCTGGGTGGAGCACACCGTCTGCGCGTACTGGGGGGTGAGCGTGGACGGGCTGACCATCCGGGACAGCCGGTTCCGCAACACCTTCGCCGACGCGGTGAACATGACGAACGGCAGCACGAACAACCTGGTCACCAACTCGGAGGGCCGCTCCAACGGCGACGACGCGTTCGCCCTGTTCTCCGCCACCGACCAGGGCGGCTCCGGCGGCAACCACGGCAACGTGTTCGAGAACCTGACCGCGACGCTGACCTGGCGGGCGGCCGGGCTGGCGGTGTACGGCGGGTACGACAACGTGTTCCGCAACCTCTACATCGCCGACCAGCTCACGTACTCGGGCATCACGATCAGCTCGCTGGACTTCGGCTACCCGTTCGTCGGGTTCGGCGCCAGCCCGCCCACCCGGTTCGAGAACATCTCGCTGATCCGCTCCGGCGGGCACTTCTGGGGCGCGCAGACGTTCCCGGCGATGTGGTTGTTCTCGGCGTCGAAGGAGTTCCGCGGCATCCGGGTGAGCGACGTGGACATCGTCGATCCGACGTACTCGGGGATCATGTTCCAGACCAAGTACAACGGCAGCCAGCCGGAGAACCCGATCACCGACACGGTGCTGACGAACGTGTCGATCTCCGGTGCGCGGCGCAGCGGTGACGCGTTCGACGCGAAGTCCGGCTTCGGCATCTGGGTCAACGAGATGCCCGAGGCCGGTCAGGGGCCCGCGGTCGGCGCGGCCACGTTCACCAACCTCCGCCTGACCGACAACGCCCAGGACATCAAGAACACCACAACAACCTTCACCATCACCCGCAACTGACCCCCGCC
>NZ_WBKS01000108.1:0-21774 GCF_008868145.1 Micromonospora sp. AMSO1212t | reverse complement strand
GGTCGCCCCGTCCCCGCGCGGCGCCGTGCCGCCGGCCGAGGCCGGCGAGCCGTTCCGCCCGACGCTCACCACCGCGGCGATCAACAAGGCGCGGGCCGAGCGGCAGCGCACGGTCATCCCGCCCCGGCCCAAGACGAACCAGAACCCGGAGCCGCCGACCGGTGGGTTCAGCGCCACCGACCTGAGCATTCCGGTGCCGGCCCCGCGTCCGCCCGCGCCGGAGGCGCCGCCGGGCTCCCGGGCGAACTGGCCGCTGGTGAACAACGAGGACGACACCGCGCGGGAGCGGGAGGGCAGCACCTACTCGTACGGGCGGGGCGTGGACGCGCCGAGCGACCCCGGCCGGGTCACGCCGCCGTGGCTCGCCGACGACCTGCCGCAGGAGCCGCCGATGCTGCGGCTGGTGGAGCCGCCGCCGCTGGCCGACCGCGCGCTGCGCGACGAGATGGGCCGGCCGGCCGACCCCGGTCTGGAGACGCCGCCGCTGCGTCTGGTCGACCAGGGCGCCCCGGGCCGCGTCCCGCTTCCCGCCGCGGCCGAGCGGCGGCCCGCCCCGAAGGAGCACCGGCCGCCGCCGGTCTCCGACGAGGGTGACGGCGACCTGCTGATCTTCGCGCAGGCCAAGTCCGCCTGGTTCGTCGGGCACGGCGACGAGGCCGACCTGGAGTGGTCGAGCACCGCCGACACCGGCTGGCAGGCGGCCGAGCAGGCGGCCCGCCCGTCCGTCGGCTCGGAGACCAAGGCCGGGCTGCCGAAGCGCGTGCCGCAGGCCAACCTGGTGCCGGGCTCCCCGCTGCGCGAGGAGCGTCCTCTGCGGATCGTCCGGAACGCGGCGAGCCTCGCCGAGAACACCACCGGATACTTCCGGGGGTGGCGGCGCGGCCAGGAGATCGGCGGCTTCGCCGTGGGCGGCCGTCCGGGCCGTGAGGCGGCCGGCGGCTGGGACTTCACCCGCGACACCGGTGACCGCGACGACGACCGGGAGTACGAGTACCGCTCGGCGGGCTACCGCTCCTGACCCGGTCCCGCCGGGGTGTTCCATCCCACACCGGGACGATTTGACGCTGGGCTGGACCGGCCGGGAACATACCCGGCGGACCAGCGGCGGCGCCTGTTCGCCGGGGTGGGAAGGCGATTCCATTGGCGACACCGGCGTTCGACTCCACTGTGCTCACCCGGCGGGGCGTCCTCGCCGCCGCTGCCGGGAGCCTGCTGCTCGCCGGTTGCGCGCCGCAGGGCCAGCGGCCGGACGACAGCCCGTCCAGCAGCGCGCCGAGCGACCAGGATCTGATCGTCGGCGCCAGTCTGGAGCTGACCGGCGCCGGGGCGCTGCTCGGCGTCGCCCAGCGGCAGGCCCTGCAACTCACCGCCGACTCGCTGAACCGCACCGGCCTACCGGTCGGGAACCTGGTCCGGTCGGTCCGGCTTCAGATCCTGGACAACGGCAGCAACCCCGAGGTCGCCGCCCGTCACGCCGCCGACCTCACCCGGGCCGGCGCGCAGGCCCTCATCGGCGGCGTGCTCGGCGAGACCTCGATGGCCCTCGCGGCGGCCGCCCAGCGGGTCAAGACGCCCTTCCTGTCGCTCGGCTACGGTGACCGCATCGTGCTGCCGCTGGACGAGCGCACGTTCACCTACAAGCTCACGCCGGACGCCGTCGACATGGCGCGCCGCCTGGTGGAGCTGTTCGAGTCCAAGCGGATCCGGCGGGTGTCAGTGCTCGCCGCCGGTGGCCTGCACGGCGACTCGGGTGTGCGGGCGATGCGGGAGGCGCTCGCCGACAGCAGCGTCGACCTGGCCCGCACGGTGCGCCTGCCGGCTACCGGCCGGCGCTTCCGTGCCGCCGCCGAGCGCGTCGCCGGCGGCCAGCGGGACGGCGTGGTGGTCTGGGGTACCGCGCCCGACTCCGGTGTCGCGGCACGGGAACTGCGCGCCGCCGGTCACCGCGGCCCGATCTTCTTCGACGCCGGCGCGGTCGCCGACGACACCCTCCAGGGGGCGAACGCCGCCGCCGTGGAGGGCTCCTACGCGGTGCACCCGGCCTGCCTGGACGTCTCCGCGGCCACCGCCACCACGACGGCGCAGTTGGCCCGCCGGGACTTCGTCAACCGTTACACGCAGCGGCACGGCGTCAGCCCGGACTTCGCCCCGTACGCCTCGGACGCGCTCCAGCTCCTCGCCACGTCGGCGCGGATGGCGACGAGCCTCGACCGGGGCCGGCTGCGGGCCCTCCTTCAGGCGCAGACGGTCGAGGGCATCGCCGGCGGGTACGCGTTCCGCGCCGACCGGCACGGCGGCATGGAACCCGACTCGCTCGCCGTGTACCAGGTGTTCCGGGGCACCTGGACCCGGTACGCCTGACCTCGAGCGCCACCCGGCGACCCTCCTGGATGGAGGGTCACCGGGTGATCGCGTACCGTGTCCGACCCCGGACGGCAGGAAGCGCCCGGTGGCCCTGAGGCCGCCGGGCGCTTCCGCGCGTCGGTCAGGCGGGCGCGACGGCCCGCGAGCGCCGCATGGTGAGCACGTACTCGACCAGCGAGATCAGCACGTGCTTCGTGGACTCCCGGTTCCGGGCGTCGCACGGCACCACCGGCACGTCGCGGGAGATCGCCAGCGCGTCCCGGACGTCCTGCGGATCGTGGTACTGCATGCCGTCGAAGCAGTTGATGGCCACCAGGTACGGCAGCCGCCGGTGCTCGAAGAAGTCGATGGCGGCGAAGCAGTCGGCGAGCCGCCGGGTGTCGACCAGCACCACCGCGCCGATCGCACCCCGGACCAACTCGTCCCACATGAACCAGAACCGCGTCTGACCCGGCGTACCGAACAGGTACAGGATCAGATCCCGGTCGATCGAGATACGACCGAAGTCCATCGCCACCGTGGTCGTCGTCTTGCCCGGCACCTGCCGGGTGTCGTCGACGCCGACACCGGCGGAGGTCATGATCGCCTCGGTGGTCAGCGGCGTGATCTCGGAGACCGAGCCGACCAGCGTCGTCTTGCCGACGCCGAACCCACCGGCGATCACGATCTTCGCCGACGTCACGCGCCCGCTCGGGGCCGGCGTCCGGTGCGACATGTCAGAGCCTGCGAAGTCCACTCAGCACCCTCTCCAGCAGTTCAGTGCCCACCGCGTCGTCGGAGTCGTCCAAAATGGTCGGCTCGTGGACCGCGACCAGGCCGTCCGTCGCCATGTCGGCGATGAGCACCCGGGCCACGCCGAGCGGAAGCTGCATCCGCGCCGCGATCTCGGCGAGCGACTGCACACGTCCGTCACACAACGCGGCGATGTACTGGTGTTCACGACCTTGGCCACCATTGCCAGTGGCAACCGCTCGGCCGCGCACCGTCGTCTCGACGAGTGCCTCCAGGGCGATGTCGAGCCGGGGACGGGTACGACCGCGGGTAACGGCGTACGGCCGGACCAATGCGCCGGTCGGCTCGTCACGATCCGCCATGTCGCCGCTCACCTCCCTCGTACCCGGCACCGGCTCGCCCCGGTGGCATCCGTCGCTGTCGTTGTTGTTCCCGCACCTGACCCACCGGCCAGCGCGTCATTCAGCCCATCATCCCCACAGCCGTGCGCGGCTGCGGCGTCAGGGCATCGCCCACCCGGTCCACGAGCAGGGCCATCTCGTACCCGACCTGACCCACGTCGCAGCTCCGCGCCGCGAGCACCGCGAACGACGAACCGTCGGAGATGGACATCAGGAACAGGAAGCCGTTGTCCATCTCGACGACTGTCTGCAACACCGCCCCGCCCTCGAAGCAGCGGGCCGCGCCCTGGGTGAGGCTGACCAGACCGGACGCGATCGCGGCGAGCTGGTCGGCGCGGTCCCGCGGAAGGTCACGGGACGAGGCGAGAAGCAGGCCGTCGGCCGAGACCGCGACCGCGTGCGCCACACCGGGCACCCGGTCGGCGAAGTTGGCGAGCAGCCATCCGAGATCCTGCGTAGTAGTCATCCTTGTTGCTCCTTCTGCCCGCTCCCGGCCACCGGGCCTGAGCCAGACTGCGAGGACTGCTGCCCGCCCGGAGTGCCCTCCGGGCCGGTCGTGTTGCTGTCGGTGTTACGCCCGCGCTGCACGCCCCGATGGTAGGCCGAGAGCAGGCCCCGGACCCCCTCCGGCGTCCGGCGCTGCACCGAGGCAGAAGGCTTGTCGATGCTGCCCGGCACGAGCTGCGCCATCGGCTTCCGCTTCGGCAGGCCCTTCTGGGTGGTCTCCGCCACCGGCACCTCGGTGGCCGCCGAGGCGGCACGCCAGCCGTCGTCGGCCGCGGTCTGCCAGGGCGAGGAGGACTGCGGCGACGCCGTCGGCTGCCGGGTGGGCAGCCCACCGGTGTACGCGGGACGCGTGTTCCCGTTCGCCGCGCCGTTGTCACGCGGTGCTCCGCCGGCCGTCGGAGTGTGTGCCATCGGCGTGTTACCTGTCGTTGCGGGTGTCGGCTGCGGCACGGGCCGGCCGGCGGTGTCCACCTTGGCGAACTGCTGGGTGGCGTCGCCACCGTTCGTCGCCGGGGCCGGGGCCGGGGCCGCCGCCGCCTCCTCGGGCCCGGGCCGGCGGGTACGGAACCACGCCGACTCCAGCTCGCGGAAGATCGGCAGCTCCATCGTCTCGTCCGCGTACCGCTGGCGGTTGCCCGGCTGCTGCGGCGTGGCCGGCCGCGACACCGGCGTCGCCGGGGTGGCGGGCCGGGCCTCGGACGGCCGGTTCGCGGCCGGAGCGGCGGACGGCTGACCGGCCCTCTGCTGCGGGGCGGCCGGCATCTCCGTGCGCGGCACCCGGGGCAGCTCGGTGGTCATGTCCATGCCGCTCGCGGGTCGTTCCGGCGCCGCCGGAGCACGCGTCGGCGCGACCGGCGGCCAGACCGGCGGTGCGTTGACACCCGGCGCGGACATCGGGCGCGCCTGCGGCTGGTTCGCCGGCGGCGCGGAGGCCGGGTGACCGGCGGCGGGCTGCCCGGAGACCGGCGCGGGGTGCCCGGAGACCGGCGCGGCCGAGACCGGACGGTACGGCAGCGGGTCACCGGAGACCGGCGCCGCGGAGACCGGGCGGCCCGAGAACGGGTCACCGGAGACCGGGGCGGCCGAGACCGGACGGTACGGCAGCGGGTTGCCGGAGACCGGTACGCCGGAGACCGGGGGCAGCGGCGGCGCCGACACCGGCGGGACCGGCGGCGCGGAGACCGGCGGCGGGCTGTAGGGCCGCGCCTCCGGGCTGCTCGGCAGCTGACGCGGGATCGTCGGCTGCTGGCCGCTGGCGCCCGGGTCGCCCTCGCCCGGGTTGCGCCGCTGCGGCAGCGGCTCGAATCCCTGACCGTTCGAGGTCCGGGAGCCGAAACCGCCGTCCCCACCGGACGGGTTGGCACCGGTCAGGTCGGACCAGGCCGGCATGGCGCGGCCGCCACCGGCGTTCGCCGGGGTGCCCGAGCCGTTGCGCGACGCCGGGTCGAAGGCGCGTCCGCCGAGCGTGACCTGGTTGCCCGAGGAGCCCGGATGCGGCGCCGGCGGCAGGCCCGGCGGGTTGTTGTTGCCGAAGGCGGCCAGGGCACCGAAGGCGGGCGTCGGTCCGCCCTGCTGCGGGGCAGCGGGCGGCAGGGCCGGCGAGCCCTGGCCACGGCCCGCCAGGGCGCGCGGCACCAGAACCGAGGTGGGCAGCGTCACGTCGGCGACGATGCCCCGGTCGGCACCCGGTCGCAGCTCGACCCGGACACCGTGCCGGGCGGCCAGCCGGGCGACCACGACCAGGCCCATCATCCGGGAGACCGCGACGTCCACCTGCGGCGGCGTGGCCAGCCGCTCGTTGAGGTCACGGATCTGCTCCGGGCTGATGCCGATGCCGCGGTCCTCCACGTAGAGGGAGGAGCGGTCGCCGACCCGCCGGGCCTCCACCATGACCTGGGAGTCCGGCGGGGAGAAGGCGGTGGCGTTGTCGAACAGCTCGGCGACCAGGTGCACCAGGTCGTTCACCGCGTGGGCGGCGACCTCGATGTCCCGGTCGATCACACCGAACTCGATCCGGGTGTAGTGCTCGACCTCGGACTGGGCGGCGCGGAGCACGTCGATCAGGGCGGCGGGCTCGCGCTGCACACGGGTGGAGTCCGCGCCGGCGAGGACCAGCAGGTTCTCGTCGTTGCGGCGCATCCGGGTGGCCAGGTGGTCGAGCTGGAACAGCTCGGCCAGGCGGTCCGGGTCCTCCTCGCCGCGCTCCAGCCGGTCGAGGTGGCCGATCAGCCGGTCGACCAGGATCTGCGAGCGGCGGGCCAGGTTGACGAACATGGTCGCGACCGACGCCCGCAGGGCGGCCTGCTCGGCGGCGGTCCGGACGGCCTCCAGGTGGACGGCGTTGAACGCCTCGGTCACCTGGCCGAACTCGTCCTTGCTGCGCACCGGCAACGGCTCGGCGATCTGGTTCGCCAGTTGCACCGGGGAGAGCTGGCCGGTCACCTGCGGGTCGCGCAGCCGGGCGACCGCCTGTGGCAGCCCGTACTGGGCCACCGCCAGGGCGCCTTGGCGCAGGTCGCGCAGCGAGCGGGCCATCGAGCGGGCCACCAGGTAAGCGAACAGGATGGCCAGCAGCAGCATGGTGAGCAGCAGGCCGGTCTCCAGGAACACCTGACGCTGGGTGTCCGAGCGCAGCGCGTCGGCCTGCCGGACCACGTTGCCGTCGAGCCGGGCCTCCACGGTCCGGATCAGCTTGGCGTTGGCGACCATGGTCTGGTCCCACTGGTCCGACCCGAACGGGGCGTTCTCCATCGAGCCGTTGTTGTTGCCCGAGATGAAACTGGTGAAGCGGTCGGCCTTGCGCAGGTCGGGCCCGGAGACGGTCTGCTCGTAGAACAGCTTGTCGGGCTCGGTGGCGACGGCCTGGAAGGTCGCCAGCGACTGCGACTGGCCGGTGCCGCTGGCGATGAACTGCTCGCGCAGCGCGGCGGTGTACTGGTTCTGGGTGAGCGCCTGGTGGACGACGACCCGGCGCTGGGTCAGGTATTCCTTCTGCCGGGCCACGGCGGCCGCCGCACGCATCCGGTCGCTCAGGTCGTTGTTGCCGGCGAGCTGGGTGGCCGAGTCACGGATCGCCAGCAGATCCTCGATCAGCTGGCGGTAGGCCTGGTCGGCATCATTGATCTTGAGCTTGCCGTTCAGCACCTGGCTGCGGGTCGCCGGAAGGTCCTTGAGCTGGGTGTCGATCGTGTCCAGCAGCCCGACGAAGTTGCGAGGCAGGTCGTCGATCTCGCCACGCTGCCGCAGGTAGGGCGACTTCGCCTGGTCCACCCGCTGGTTGGCGCGGTTGTAACCCTCCTGGTACTGCGCCCGGGTCTGGAACTCCTTCGCGCCGAGGAAGAGCACGGCGCCGACCCGCTCGTCCTGCACGGTGTCGACCAGGTCACCCGAGTAGCCGATCAGATTGGCCAGATCCCCCGCCCGGTTGGCATTGTTGAGCGTCTCCAGGTGGTCGACCAGACCACTGGTGCCCACCACGACCGTGGCGATGGTCGGCACGATCATGATCAGACCGAGCTTGGACCAGATCGGCATGTCGCGCAGCCGACTCATCGGCCGGCGCAGCCGCGACAGGAAGGAGCCCGCCGTCGTTGGCCGTTTGCTCACGTCACCGCCCTCGCATTACTGCGCCCCGCGCCACCCTGAGGGCAACGCCGAGCGACCGACCCGGCGGGTCGGACCTCCGAGATTCCATCACGCCGCTCCGCAAAGAGAAAGACCAGGTTGTCCCTCACCGGAGGTGTGATGAGATGTTGATGCAATTTGATAGCAATCCGTCTGGCCGGAGTCACTGAAGGTAATGGAACACCCGCACCGCGTCGTCCTGCTTGCCGGCCCCTCCGGGTCGGGAAAGTCATACATAGCCCAGCGAACCGGACTTCCGGTGCTCTGCCTGGACGACTTCTACAAGGACGGCGATGACCCTACGTGCCCGCGTCGGAACGGACAGGTGGATTGGGAGTCCCCCCTGTCCTGGGATGCGGACATGGCGGTGCAAACAATCGCCCGACTGGCCCGTGAGGGCAAGGCCGAAGTGCCGGTTTATGCGATCGGCGCAGACCGTCGGGTAGCCACCCGGCCATTCGATGTCGACGGATCGCCAATCTTCGTCGCCGAGGGGATCTTCGCGGCCGAGATCGTCGCCGAGTGCCGGCGACTCGGGCTGCTCGCCGGGGCGTACGCGCTGCGCCGCCCGCGCGGCGCGACGTTCCTGCGCCGCCTCGCCCGGGATCTCGCCGAGCAGCGCAAGGCCCCCCGGGTGCTGCTCAGGCGCGGGGTCGCGCTGCTGCGCGCCGAGCCGGCCGTGCTGCGCCGGCAGACCGGGCTGGGCGCCGAGGCGGCCCGGGCCGGGCAGGTGCTGCGCGGGGTGGCCGCGCTGCGCTCCGGCCACCCCCGCCAGTCGTGATCAGCCGATCAGCTCGGCGTACGCCGGCTTGATCACCTCGTCGATGATCCGCAGCCGCTCGTCGAACGGGATGAACGCGCTCTTCATCGCGTTGATGGTGAACCACTGGAGTTCCTTCCAGCCGTAGCCGAAGGCCTCCACCAGCAGCGCCATCTCCCGCGACATCGAGGTGCCGCTCATCAGCCGGTTGTCGGTGTTCACCGTCACCCGGAACCGCAGGTCGCGCAGCAGCCCGATCGGGTGGTCGGCGATCGAGGCCGCCGCACCGGTCTGCACGTTCGACGACGGGCACAGCTCCAGCGGGATGCGCTTGTCCCGCACGTACGCGGCCAGCCGACCCAGCACCGCCGGGTTGCCCGGGGTGATGTCGTCGACGATGCGTACGCCGTGGCCGAGCCGGTCGGCGCCGCACCACTGGATCGCCTGCCAGATGGACGGCAGGCCGAACGCCTCACCGGCATGGATGGTGAAGTGGAAGTTCTCCCGCTGGAGGTACTCGAACGCGTCCAGGTGCCGGGTGGGCGGGAAGCCCGCCTCGGCGCCGGCGATGTCGAAGCCGACCACCCCGGTGTCGCGGTGCCGTACGGCCAGCTCGGCGATCTCCTGCGAACGGGCCGCGTGCCGCATCGCGGTCAGCAGCGTGCCGATCCGGATCGGGGCGCCCGCCTCGGCGGCCAGCGCGCTGCCCTCCCGGAACCCGGTGACCACCGCGTCGACCACCTCGTCCAGGGTCAGGTTCTGCTCCAGGTGCTGCTCCGGCGCGAACCGCACCTCGGCGTAGACCACACCGTCGGCGGCCAGGTCCAGCGCGCACTCGCGGGCGACCCGCCGCAACGCGGTGGCGGTCTGCATGACCGCCACCGTGTGCGCGAACGTCTCCAGGTAGCGCTCCAGCGAGCCGGAGTTCGCCGCCTCGGTGAACCAGACGCCGAGCGCCGCCGGGTCGGTGGTCGGCAGTTCGTGGCCGACCTCGGCGGCCAGCTCGACGATCGTCGCGGGCCGCAGGCCGCCGTCGAGGTGATCGTGCAGCAGCGCCTTCGGGACCTTGACGATGTCCTCGTACGAGATTGCGACCATGCCCAGACCCTAGTCACCCCCGGTACGGGCCGGGCGGTGGACCGGGCCGGTCAGGGCCGCCAGCCGTACACCCGCTCCACCGCGAGCCGCAGGACCACCCGTCCGTCGGCCACCATGGCGGCCCGGTAGTCGGCCCAGTCCGGATGCTCGCCGCGGATCCGCCGGTAGACCTCGACCAGCTCGTCGACCGTGGCGTCGTCGGTGGCGGCGGCCGGCGGGGTGAGCGTCACGGTGCCCTCGGCGACCGCGTACGCCCCGCCGTCGGCGGTGGTCACGTGGAAGCTGGCCCGGGGATCGCGGCGCAGGTTGCGCACCTTCGCCCGGTCGCCGGTGGTGGAGCAGCGGATCAGGCCCGGCTCGGCCAGGTAGTCGAGGTTGGACAGCTGGGGACGGCCGTCCCGGCGCAGCGTGGCGAGCACCCCGCGCCCGCGCTCGCCGAACAGCTCCCAGAGCCGGGCGCTCACAGCGCTACCTTCGTTCGCGACTGCGGGGCTCGCAAACCCGGCTCACTCCTCGCGCTCACGCGGTCACCCGCAGCGGCGCGAGAGCGACGGCCAGCCGGACGAGCTGGTCGAGCATCAGCGCGGCGGCCTCATCCCGGCCGGTCTCGGGCCGCAGCTCGCCCGACTCGTCCAGCGCCTGCCGCAGGAAGACGACCACCTGGTCGTTGACCGGGGTCATGTTCAGCGTGGTCACCACCTGCTTGATCATCTGCACCGCGCGCAGACCCCCGGAGGTCATGCCGTAACTGACGAAGCCGACCGGCTTGTGCTGCCACTCGTGGTAGAGGTAGTCGATCGCGTTCTTCAGCGGCGCACTGAAGCCGTAGTTGTACTCCGGCATCACCAGGACGAAGGCGTCCGCGGCGTCGATCTCGGCGCTCCAGGCGCGGGTGTGCTCGTGCAGGTAGACCCGCTCGGACGGGTGGTGCGGCTCGTCGTGGAAGGGCAACCCGATCTCGGCCAGATCGAGGAGGCGTACCTCGTCGAAGCCGGCATGGCGGACGGCGGCCGCGGTGAACCAGTCACCGATGCGACGGCCGACCCGGCCGGGACGGGTGCTGGCGACGACGACGTTCAGGCGGGGCATGAGGAGGTCACTCCTGTCGGGGCGGCGGCCGGGGCCGGCGGGGTGAGTCGGGGAACGAGCCAGGCGACGATCGGCCCGATGCCGATCGCGTAGAGCAGGGTGCCGGGGCCGACGGCGCCGCCGAGCAGCCAGCCGACCGCCAGCACCGTCACCTCGATCCCGGTGCGGGCCGGGCCGAGCGGCAGACCGCGGGCGGCCAGGCCGGTCATCAGCCCGTCCCGGGGGCCGGGGCCGAGGCGGGCGCCGAGGTAGAGCGCGGTGGCGAGGCCGTTGAGCAGGACGCCCGCGACCAGCAGGCCGATCCGGCCGGCGAGCGGGTCCACCGACGGCAGCACTGCCAGCGTCGCATCGAGGGCCACGCCGACGAGCACGACGTTCGCGACGGTGCCGATGCCCGGGCGCTGCCGCAGCGGGATCCACAGCAGCAGCACCAGCAGCGCCACGCCGTTGACCAGCAGGCCCATCGGCAGGCCGGTGCGGTCGGCGAGGCCCTGGTGCAGCACGTCCCAGGACGCGAGCCCGAGGTCGGCGCGGACCATCAGCGCGACGCTGACGCCGAACAGGCTCAGGCCGGCGAACAGCCGTGCCAGCCGGGACGGCAGTTTGGTTGACATGTCATCAACGTAGGCGGCAGCTTGGTGACATGTCAACAACACCGATAGGATCGGCGCATGGACGAACCGCGCTGGCTGGACGAGCGGGAGGACCGCGCCTGGCGCGGCTACCGCCGCATGCGCCGCCTGCTCGACCTGGAACTGGCCCGGGAGCTGATGCAGGACGCCGGTCTCTCCGAGCCGGACTACGACGTCCTCAGCGACCTGTCCGAGACCCCTGAACAACGGCTACGACTCAGCGAACTCGCCGACCGGATGCTCTGGTCCCGAAGTCGCCTGTCCCACCACATCTCCCGGATGCAGCAACGCGGCCTGGTCACCCGGGAGGAGTGCGCCACCGACGGCCGCGGCTCGGTCGTCGCGCTCACGCCGGCCGGGCGCCAGGCCGTCGAGGCCGCCGCACCCGGGCACGTCGCGGCCGTCCGCCGGCACCTGATCGACCGGCTCACCCCGGCCGAGATGTCCGCGCTCGGCACGCTCAGCCAGCGAGTGATCGACCACCTCACCGGCCGCGTCACCGGCCACCCGGAAGCGAAGGACTGAGCCGTGGACGATCGCGTCCTCGCCCGGCTGCGCTGCCCGGTCTGCGCCGAACCGCTCACCGACACCACAGCCGGCACCGCCCGCGCCCTGCGCTGCCCACGCGGGCACAGCTTCGACATCGCCCGGCAGGGGTACGTGAACCTGCTCGCCGGCCGCGCCCCGCACACCGGGGACAACGCCGAGATGGTCGCCGCCCGCGCCGGCTTCCTCGCCGCCGGCCACTACGACACCGTCGCCGCCGCGCTCGCCACCACAGCGGTACGCGTCGCGGGCTTCGACCCGTACCCCCTGGTGGTCGATGCCGGCGCCGGGACCGGCCATTACCTCGCGGCGGTGCTGGCGGCGCTGCCGGACGCCGCCGGCCTGGCCCTCGACGTCTCCAAGCCGGCGCTGCGCCGCGCGGCCCGGGCGCACCCACGGGCCGCCGCCGCGCTGGCCGACACCTGGCAGCGGCTGCCGCTGGCCGACCGGTCCACCGCCGTGCTGCTGAACGTGTTCGCGCCGCGCAACGGCCCGGAGTTCCACCGGGTGCTCGACCCCGGCGGCGCGCTGCTTGTGGTCACCCCGGCCGCCGACCACCTGACCGAACTCGTCGACGCGCTGGACCTGCTGCGGGTGGACCCGGACAAGGCCGACCGGGTCGCCGGCAGCCTCGGCGGCCACTTCGCCGAGGAGTCCGCGACCGGGCACCGGGCCCGGCTCACGCTCACCCGCGCCGAGGTCACCACGCTCGTCGGGATGGGACCGAGCGCCTGGCACGCCGACCCGCAACGGCTCGCCGCGCGCATCGCCGCGCTGCCCGAGCCGCTGCCGGTCACGCTCTCCGTCCGGCTCGGCGTGTACCGCCCGCGCTGACCCGCCTCAGGTGGAGAGGTCGACCTCTTCCCAGCCCGGCGGCTCGTCGTGGTACGGCCCGCGCAGCACCACCGCCCACTCCAGCGCCCACCGGCGCTGCCCGATCGCGTTCGCGTCCACCAGCCCCGGCAGCGCGCCGCCGGCCTTCTCGGTCTCCAGGTACGCCCAGTCCAGGCAGTAGTGCAGGTCGAGCAGCGCCGCGGCGTCACCGGGATGCTGCGGCGCGGCCAGGATCCGGGCCCGCCACTGGCCGAACGTCTCCCCCGCGACCAGGTTCGGCATCCGCTCGACCAGCCGCTCGTCCACCGGCACCGTCGGGTCCAGTTCCTTTGCGAGTCCGAGCACCCAGGCCAGCGAGAACAGTGCGTCGTGGTGCAGCACGAACGACCTGTGGTCGCCCCGGCCGCCCATCACGAACTGCCACTCCGGCGGCGTCACCGAGTCGACCAGGTGCGACTCCAGCAGCCAGCCCGTCGCCGCCTGCGCGGGCATCCCGAAGCAGCGGGCGAGGATCACGTGCAGCACCGCGATCCGCGCCTCGATCTCCGGGGTCGGACGCAGCTCGATCTCGTCGCCCGGCTCCCACACCAGCGGGAACTGCGGCGGCGGCAGCGGAAGACCCAGCCGGGACAACTCGTCCAGGCTCGCCTCCCGGACGGCCCGGGGATCGGGAGCGGGTACGCGCACGGTCAAGCCCCTGTCTGCTCACCTCGGCTCGTCGCCGGCCGATCCCCCCTGGCCTGGGAGGATAGCGGCTCCGGCCGGGCCGGCACCATGGCCGGTCCCGGTCAGCCGATCCGCTCGACGACCAGCGGCGCCGTGTCCGGCGCGTCCGGCGCGACGCGGACCGCCCGGCGCGCCTCGGCCAGCGCGGCCGGGATCCGCTCGGCGTGCTCGGCGCGCAGCTCGAACAGCGGGTCACCGACGCGTACCCGGTCGCCGGGACGCCGGTGCAGCACCACTCCGGCCGGGATGCTCACCGGGTCCTCCTTGCGGGCCCGGCCCGCGCCGAGCCGCCAGGCGGCGACCCCGATGGCGTACGCGTCGACCTCGGCGACCCACCCGTCCTCGGTCGCGGTGACCACCTCGACCTCGTTCGCGACGGGCATCGGGGCGTCCGGGTCACCGCCCTGCGCCCGGATCATCGTGCGCCAGGAGTCCATCGCCCGGCCGTCCCGCAGCGCGGCGGCCGGGTCGGCGTCCGGCAGGCCGGCCGCGTCGAGCATCTCCCGGGCCAGCGCCAGCGTCAGCTCCACCACGTCGGCCGGGCCGCCACCGGCGAGCACCTCCACCGATTCGGTCACCTCGACCGCGTTGCCCACGGCCAGGCCGAGCGGGGTGGACATGTCGGTGAGCAGGGCGACAGTCCGTACGCCGTGCGCACCGCCCAGCTCGACCATGGTGCGGGCCAGCTCGCGGGCGTCGTCGACGTTCTTCATGAACGCGCCGGAGCCGACCTTCACGTCGAGCACCAGCGCGCCGGTCCCCTCGGCGATCTTCTTGCTCATGATCGAGCTGGCGATCAGCGGGATCGCCTCGACCGTGCCGGTGACGTCGCGCAGCGCGTACAGCTTGCGGTCGGCCGGGGCGAGCCCGTCGCCGGCCGCGCAGATCACCGCGCCCACGTCGCGGAGCTGGGCGATGAACTCGTCGTTTGTGAGCGCCGCCCGCCAGCCCGGGATCGACTCCAGCTTGTCCAGCGTGCCGCCGGTGTGGCCGAGGCCCCGGCCGGACAGCTGCGGGACGGCCGCGCCGCACGCCGCGACCAGCGGGGTCAGCGGCAGGGTGATCTTGTCACCGACGCCGCCGGTGGAGTGCTTGTCCACAGTCGGCCGGGCCACCGGCGACAGGTCGAGCCGCTCGCCGCTGGCGATCATGGCGGCGGTCCACCGGGCGATCTCCGGCGCGGTCATGCCGCGCAGCAGGATCGCCATGGCCAGCGCCGACATCTGCTCGTCGGCGACCAGACCCTTGGTGTACGCGTCGACCACCCAGTCGATCTGCCCGTCGCTCAGCACACCCCCGTCCCGCTTCGCCCGGATGACGTCAACCGCCGTAAAAGCACTCACTTCTCAAGATCCAATCAATTGATCCCGCGTGGCCGCACCGACCCGCGAACGGTGACCGTCGAGGAATCGGGCCGACCATGACCGGCGGAGGGATCAAGCCTGACCGCCCGGAGCCGGGCACGGTCGGCCCGATTCCCCCAGCTCAACCCCAACGAACCGGAATCTCCGTAGGAGGCTCACCCTCACCAGCCCAGAAGATCGTGCCCGAGGCGTCCACCACGACCACGCGCGGCGTCCGCGCCAAACCCCACTCGATGGCCTCGGCCGGGTCGCCCCAGGTCGAGCCCTCCTCCAGCACGCCGGTCTCGGCGTCCGCGGTGTCACCGGACGAGCGCTCCCAGTACGTCGTCCAGACCTGCTGCCCGGCCGACAGGTCGGGGTGCACGAACACGGTGCCCCGGCCCCGCCAGGCGGCCAGCCGGTCCGGCACCACCGGCACCGGATGCTCGCCGGTCACCGCCTCGATGTCGGCCACGTCGAACGCGTGCGGCAGCAGCTCCGCCATCCGCAGCGGGCCGCCCTTCGCCTCGACCAGGCACTCCGGGCCGCCCTGCTCCCAGAGCAGCTGCCGGCACCGGCCGCACGGCATCAGCGGCTCACCGGTGGCGTCGACGCAGGACAGCGCCACGATCCGGCCCCCGCCGGTCGCGTGCAGCTGCGAGACCACGCCGCACTCGGCGCAGAGCGTGACGCCGTAGCCGGCGTTCTCCACGTTGCAGCCGACCACGACGCGGCCGTCGTCGACGAGCGCGGCGGCACCCACCGGGAACTTCGAGTACGGCACGTAGGCGTGCCGCATGGCCTCGGTGGCGGCGGTACGCAGCCGCTCCCAGTCGATCTCCATCACGACTCCCATTCTGCCCAATTCAACGCCGATCGGTCGCGGACGCGGCCGGAGACGACGATGCCCGGCGGGTCGCCCCGCCGGGCACCGTGTCGCGGCGGTCGGTCAGCCCTTGATGTACGGCTTGCCGTCGGCGGCCGGCGCCCGGACCTTGCCGACCAGCCCGGCCACGGCCAGGATCGTCGCCAGGTACGGCAGCATCGCCAGGAACTGGCTCGGGATGCTGCTGCCGATCGCGCCCAGGTAGGTGGCGAGCTGGTCGGCGAAGCCGAAGAACAGCGCCGCGAGCAGCGCGCCGGTCGGGCTCCACCGGCCGAAGATCAGCGCGGCCAGGGCGATGAAGCCCTTACCGCCGATCATGTTCTTGGTGAACGAGTAGAGCGCCAGCGTGTACGAGGCGCCGCCGACACCGGCCACCAGGCCGGCCAGGATCACGTTGCGGTAGCGCAGCCGCAGCACCTTCACGCCCAGCGTGTCCGCGGCGGTCGGGTGCTCGCCCACCGAGCGGGTCCGCAGGCCCCACCGGGTACGGAACAGCGCCAGGTGGATGACGAGCACCAGCAGCAGGCCGAGGTAGAGGAAGATGTTGCCCCGGAACAGCGCCGGACCGAGCAGCGGGATGTCGGACAGCAGCGGGATCTCCCAGTTGCCGAACCGGGGCGCGCTGTTGTACTTCGCCGCGTCGGTCTGCATCAGCCGCTCGTAGAGGAAGCCGGTGATGCCGACCGCGAGCAGGTTGAGCACGATACCCATGACCACCTGGTCGACCAGGTAGCGGATGGAGAAGACGGCCAGCAGGAACGAGATGAACGCGCCGCCGATGGCGGCGGCCACCAGGCCGACCCAGACGCTGCCGGACATGCTGCCGAACAGGGCGCCGGAGAAGGCGCCCATCAGGAGCTGGCCCTCGATCGCCACGTTCACCACGCCGGAACGCTCGCAGAGCACGCCGGCGAGGGCACCGAAGATCAGCGGCAGGGCCAGGATGAACGTGCCGCGTACGACGTTCACCAGCGGCATGAAGTTGCGGCCCTCGGGCGCGGCCGAGACCTGCCAGCACAGGAAGCTCAGCACGAAGGCGACCAGCCCGGCGCCGAGCAGCAGCGTGAACCAGCGCTTCGGCACACCGGCCAGCAGCGCGCCTCCGGCCGCGGCGGTGATCAGCCCGAACAGGATCGCGCCGACCGTACCGTTGATCTCCAGGGCGGCGCCGCCCTCGGTCTCACTGAGCGTGAACCGCGCGTGCTGGTCGGTCGCGAGCGCGCCGAACAGCACCGCCGCGAGCACGCCGAGCGCCAGCAGGACCGCGCCGATCTTCCGGTTACGGGTCCAGAAGCCCTCGTCGACCGCGGTAACGGCCACCTCGGGGACAGCGGTGGTGGACATGCTCACCAGCCCTTCGCGAGGCTCGTCTGCAACCGGGCGGCGCGGGCCGCCCGGAGCTGGAAGATCGTCTTCACCAGGGCAGGCGCGGCGATGAAGATGACGATGAGCGCCTGGAGCACGGTGACCAGTTCCAGCGAGATGCCGGAGTACGACTGCATCCGGTTGCCACCGGCCTGGAGCGCGCCGAACAGCAGCGCGGCCAGCAGCACACCCCACGGCTTCACGCGGCCGAGCAGCGCGACCAGGATGCCGTCGAAGCCGATCTGCGCGATCACCAGCGGGGTCAGCGCGGTCGCGGTGGTGCCGAGCACCATGGTCGAGCCGCCCAGACCGGCCAGCATGCCCGCGAACACCATCACCAGCACGTACGTCTTGGTCACGCTGATGCCGGCGGTGCGGGCCGCGTCCGGGTTCGCGCCCACGGCCCGCAGCTCGAAGCCGAGCGTGGAGCGGTTGAGCAGCCAGGCGATGAACCAGGTGGCCGCCACCGCGAGCAGGATGCCGGCGTGCACCCGCAGGTCGTCGCCGAGCAGGCGGGGCAACTGCGCGGAGGAGTCGACCGGCTTGCTGATCGCGTCCGACCGGTTCGGGTTCTGCACCCCGTTCTGGACGATGATCCAGGACAGGAAGTAGACCGCCACGTAGTTGAGCATGATCGTGTTGATCACCTCGTGCGCGCCGGCCCGTGCCTTCAGGATGCCGGGGATGAAGCCCCAGAGCGCACCGCCGAGCGCGCCGGCGATCAACGCCACCAGCAGGTGCACGACCGGCGGCAGCGGCAGCGCGAAGCCGGCCACGGCGGCCAGGATGACGGCGATCGTCGCCTGGCCCTGGGCGCCGATGTTGAACAGGCCGCCGCGGAAGGCCAGCGCCACCGACAGGCCGGTGAAGACGAGCGGCGCGGCGTAGGTGAGCGTCTCCGAGATCGGGCTCAGGGCGGCGGTGAAGCCGACCGCGTCCGGGTCGAAGATCGCGCCCTTGAACAGGTTCGCGTACGCCTCGCTGACCACCGTCCAGCTGGCGTTCAGCGCATCGGTGGGACGGGCGGTGATGTAGCTGTAGGTGGCGAGCACCTCGGGGTCGGACACGATGATCAGCACCGCGCCGACCACCATCGCCAGCAGCACCGCGAGCACTGTCACGGTAAGCGTGTTCGCGGCCCAGAGGTTGTCCAGGAACATCCGGCCCATGCTGGGACGGGACTCGCCCGGATCCGGCTCCTTCGCGGTCGCGGTGGCGGGCACCGTCTGCTCGGTGTCACCGGCCGGCTGCGTCGGCGTCGCCTGGGCCTCGCTCAGCGACTCCTGCGCCTCGGTCGCCGGTTCCTTGTCCGGCGAGCCCGAGAAGGGGTTCGGGTCGGTCATGCCTCGTCCTCGTTGCCAGGGCCGTCCTCGGTCGCGGTGGCGGCGTCCGGGGTGGCGGCGTCCGGGGTGATACCGGCCATCAGCAGGCCGATCTCCTCACGCGGGGTGTCCGGGCCGACGATGCCGATGATCCGGCCGCGGTACATGACCGCGATCCGGTCGGCCAGGCCGATCACCTCGTCCAGTTCGCTGGAGACCACCATGACCGCGGTGCCGATGTCCCGCTCGCGGATGACCCGGCTGTGGATGAACTCGATCGAGCCGACGTCCACGCCCCGGGTGGGCTGGGCGGCGATGAAGAGCTTCAGCGGCCGGGACAGCTCCCGGGCCACGATCACCTTCTGCTGGTTGCCGCCGGAGAGCGTGCCGACCGCCGCGTCGGCCGAGGAGGTACGGACGTCGAACTGCTCGATCCGCTCCCGCGCCGACTTCGCGATGGCGTCGGGCTTGAGCGACAGGCCCCTGCCGAACGGCGGCCGGTCGTAGATGTCCAGCACCAGGTTCTCCGCCACGGAGAACTCCTTGACCAGGCCGTCCACGCTGCGGTCCTCCGGCACGTAGCCGACGCCGGCGCGGAGCACCTTCTTGGTCGACCAGCCGTGCGTCGGCTCGCCGTCGAGGCTGATCGTGCCGGCGAGCACCGGGCGCAGGCCCATGATCGCCTCGATCAGCTCGGTCTGGCCGTTGCCCTGCACGCCCGCCACGCCGAGCACCTCACCGGCGTGCACGGTCAGGTCGACGCCGTCGACCGCGCGTACCTGCCGGTCGTCGTCCACGACCAGGCCGGAGAGCTCCAGGACCGGCTTACCAGGGGTGGCCGGCTTCTTGTCCACCGTCAGCCGGACGCTGCGTCCCACCATCAGCGCGGCCAGCTCGTCCCGGCTGGCGCTCGGCTCGGCGGTGCCGACCGTCTTGCCACGCCGGATCACGGTGATCCGGTCGGCGATGGCCTTCACCTCGCCCAGCTTGTGGGTGATGAACACGATCGACTTGCCGGCGGCCTTGAGCGACCGCATGACGGTGAGCAGTTCCTCGGTCTCCTGCGGCGTGAGCACGGCCGTGGGCTCGTCGAGGATCAGCAGGTCGACGTCGCGGGTGAGGGCCTTGACGATCTCCACCCGCTGCTGGATGCCGACCGGCAGGTCCTCGATCACCGCGTCCGGGTCGACCCGCAGGTTGTACCGCTCGGAGACCTCGGCGACCTCGCGCCGGGCCCGCCGCCGGTCGAGGATGCCGGCGAACGGCCCCCTGACCTGCTCGGCGCCGAGCATCACGTTCTCGGCCACGGTGAAGACCGGCACCAGCATGAAGTGCTGGTGCACCATCCCGATTCCGGCGGCGATCGCGTCCGACGGGCCCTTCAGCTTCAGCGGCTTGCCGTCGACCAGGATCTCGCCCTCGTCCGGCTGGTAGAGGCCGTAGAGCACGTTCATCAGGGTCGACTTGCCGGCGCCGTTCTCGCCGAGCAGGGCGTGGATCTCTCCAGGCTCCACCGTCAGGTCGATGTGGTCGTTGGCGACCAGTTCACCGAACCGTTTGGTGATGCCGCGCAGTTCGAGTCTCAGCGCAACCTCCTGGAGTGCGAGCGATGGTGCAGCGTAGCGACCTGCCGCGCCGCCACCACGCCGGGTGGGGATGTTCGGGGGATTCAAGGTGATCGGCCGCCCCGGCGCCGGGGGTACCTTCCCCGTGGCGCCGGGACGGCCGGATCGTCAAACCTGGTGCCCGCCGGCCCCCGCTGCCGATGATGGCACCGCGGCGGCCGGCGGGACTGTCACTTGGTCGGCTGGGCCTTCGAGGTGACGGTGATGGTGCCGGCGGCGATGTCCGCCTTGATCTTGTCGACCTCGGCCTTCAGGTCCGCCGGGACCTTGCTGTCGAAGTCGTGGTACGGGGCGATCGAGACGCCGTCGTTGGCCAGCGTGCCCACGAAGCCCGGGGTGGACTCGAGCTTCTCGCCACCGGCGGCCTTCAGCGCGGCCTCCTTGACGGCGTCCGGGATGTTCTTGACCACCGTGGTCAGGATCGCCGCGCAGTCCGGGGTGCTCTCGCAGCCGTCGATGTCCACCCAGACGACCGAGTACTTGCCGCCCGAGGCCTTGGCCGCGGAGGTGGTGCCGAGACCGGCGCCACCGGCGACCGGCATCACGATGTCGGCGCCCTGCGCGACGAGCGCGTCGGAGACCTTCTTGCCCTCGTCCTGCTTCTCGAACGAGTTGGCGAAGGAGCCCTTCTGGGTGGCCTTGTCCCAGCCCAGCACCTGGACGTTCTTGCTCTTGGCCTTGTTGTAGTACGCCACGCCGTCGGCGTAGCCGTCCATGAAGATGGTGACCGGCGGGATCGGCAGGCCACCGTAGGTGCCGACCTTGCCGGACTTGCTCATCCCGGCGGCCAGGTAGCCGGCCTGGAACCCCGCCTGCGCGGTGTCGAACTGCATCGGGTAGACGTTCGACACACCCGGGTTGGCGTCGACGATCGCGAACTGCTGGTTCGGGTTCTTCTCAGCCGCCGCCTTGGTGGCGTCCGACATCAGGCCACCGACGGCCAGGATGAAGTCGCACTTCTGGTTGACGAACCCGGTCAGGTTGACCTCGTAGTCCGCCTCAGCCTTCGACTGGACGTACTTGATGTCGATCTTGTCGTTCTCCTTCTTCGCCTCCTGCAGGCCCTTCCAGGCCGAGGCGTTGAAGGACTTGTCGTCGACGCCGCCGACGTCGGTCACCATGCAGGCGCTGAACTTCTTGCCGCCGTCGCCGCCGGCGTTGTTGTCGTCGTCCGGAGCCTCACCACACGCGGCAGCGCCCAGTACGAGTCCACCCGCCGCAATGACGGAGGCAATCCGCATCCCACGCACAGAGCGCAAGACGTCTCCTTCCCCTTGCACACCGCGTCGTGCACGGCGTGCATCCCTTCGCCGGCCTGCGGTGTGCCGCCGGCGTCCCACGTTACGGACGGGAGCGTACGCCCGCGCCCACCCACCGGCCGACAATCGTGCACGACTGTTGAGCGTCCGTTACCCCGGTGTAACCCTTGCGTGGGGCACGTCACTTATCCGGCCGGTAGGCGTGCCCGGTGGTGTCGCGAACGTCCGTTTTCCCGAGCTTCCCCGACTTCCTGGCGAACTAACGCCAGAACACCGCGACAGCCGCGTTGACCAGCGTCAACCCGACGATCGCGAGGAAGTGGCCACGGTTCACGCTCTCCCGCTTACGGGAGAAGAAGACCATGACGAAGATGAGCAGCGCGAGCACCAACTTGGTAACAAGTTTCGCCGGGGCCGGCTCGTCCCCGTCGCGCAGCGGAGCGGACAGCCCGATGCCGGTGAGGATCTGGATGATCGCGCCCCAGAGCATGGCCGCGTTGATCCGCAGCCGGCCGGTGACGTACTGGGCGATCGCACCACCGAGCAGCAGCGCGAAGCCGATCAGATGGACGTAGAGAAGAATCAGTCGAAGAGCTTCCACGCGCCCCATCCTCCCTCATCAACGACGCAACGTAGTAGTCACCCCGCCGACCGCCGTCAT
>NZ_WBKS01000107.1:0-21783 GCF_008868145.1 Micromonospora sp. AMSO1212t | reverse complement strand
TGCTGGGCAGCGTCTCGACCGCGACCGGTGCGGCGGGCGGCTCGGCGGAGGTGAGCCGCACGGCGCCGACGGTACCGCCGACCGCGAGCGCCACACCGACCGCCGCGGTCGCGGCGATGGCGGCGGGCGAGGAGAACTTGCGGGTACGAAGGTGCCTAGCAGCCACCGGCCCGGTCCTTTCGTCAACTGAACAAACCGGCCCGGACCGTAACGAGAGAAGCACTTCCGAAGTCAACGTGATCATGGTGCTATGCCCGTATTTACCCTGGTACGTGTAGCCGATCACGCCACCGTCGATCGGCCGAACGGCCCACCGATCCGCCAGGATGGAAACCGTGCTGAGTCGTCGCCTGGTCGAGCTGTTCGGATGGATCGACCCCGGTCCGGGCAGCACCCACGTGGTCAGCGACATCTCCGGCTGGTGGCGCGACCCCGACGTGCTCGCCCGGGTCGGTCCGGCGCTGGCCGGGCTGTTCCCCGAGGATCGCCCGACCGTCGTGATCGCCCCCGAGGTGACCGGGCTGCTGCTCGGCCCGCTGGTCGCGGTCGCCGCCGGAGCCGGTTTCCTGCCCGCGTACAAGGACGGTGGCGAGCGGCGCCGGGTCGGGCCGACGCGCTGGGCGCAGACGCCCCCGGACTACCGGGGACGGCAGCTGCGGGTCGGCGTGGACGACCGGCGGCTGAACCCCGGCGACCGGGTGCTGCTGGTCGACGACTGGGTCGACACCGGCGCGCAACTGGACGCGCTGGGCCGGGTCGTCCGCGACGCCGGGGCCGACCTGATCGGTGCCGCCGCACTGGTCGCGACCTGCCCGCCCGAGGTCGCCGAGCGGCTGGGTCTGCGCGCCCTGGTCACCGGTGACGAGTTGCCGTGAGACGCCGGCAAACCGGATGAACGACGGCGGTACGGTGCCGTAGCGTCGGCGGCATGTGGCCTCGCATCGGTGGATTGCGCGCACTCGCCCTCGGCACGCCCGGTGAGCTGCGCACCCGACTCAACACCCTCGTACTCTCCGGCGTGAAGACCGCCACCGCCGGGCTGGTCCAGGAGTACGACGACGAGAACGAGGAACTGGAGTACGTCGGCGAGCGACTGGTCCTGGTCGACGACAACGACGCGCTCGTCGGCGTCGTGGAGGTCACCGGCGTCGAGGTGGTGCGCTTCGCCGACGTGCCGTGGGACTTCGCCCGCGCCGAGGGCGAGGGCGACCGGTCGATCGAGGAGTGGCGCGAGGGCCACGGCGCCTACTGGGCCCGGCAGGGCACCCCGGTCACCGACGACACCCGGATCGTCTGCCTCCGCTTCCGGCTGGTCTCCACCGAGGGCAGCGTCGGCACCTAGCCGGCGCGGCGCAGCTCCGGCAGCAGCGCCGCCGCCTCCACCAGCACCGCCTCGTCACCGGCGTACCAGCTGCTGGCCCGGGGCCAGTGCGTCACCACGTCGGTGAAGCCCAGCCGGGCCGCCCGGGCCACCTGCTCGGCGAGGAAGTCGGCGCTGGTCAGCGAGAACACCGGCGCCGAGTCGAGCGACAGGTGGCGGTCGAGCGTCGCCGGATCACGGCCGGCCTGCTCCAGCGTGCGGTCCATCCGCTCGGACAGCTCCGCCACAGTGCCCCACCATGCCTCGATGTCGTCGCCGCCGAGCCCGGTGGTGACCCAGCCCTGCCCGAACCGGGCGACCAGCCGCATCGAGCGGGGACCGTTCGCGGCCATCACGAACGGCACCCGGGGCTGCTGGACGCACCCCGGGTTGTTGCGCGCGTCCACAGCGGTGAACCACTCCCCGCGCCAGGTCGTGCCGTCCTCCCGCAGGATCGCATCGAGCAGCTCGGTGAACTCGGCGAACCGGTCCACGCGCTGCCGGGGCGGCAGCGTCTCGCCGCCCAGCACGGCCGAGTCGAAGCCGATGCCGCCCGCGCCGAGGCCGAGCAGCACCCGGCCGTCGGACACGTCGTCGAGCGCCGTCACCTGCCGGGCGAACGCCGCCGGGTGCCGGAAGTTCGGCGAGGCGACGAGCGTCCCCAGCTTGACCCGGGACGTCACGCCGGCCGCCGCGGTGAGCGTCGTCCACGAGTCGAACCACGGCCCGTCGACCAGGTCACGCCAGCCCAGGTGGTCGTAGGTCCAGGCGTGGTCGAAGCCCCACTCGTCCACCTGTGCCCACCGCCGGCGTGCTTCCGACCAGCGCTGGTCGGGCAGGATCACGATGCCGATTCGCATGATCACCAGGGTACGACCCGGGTCGGACATCCCGACCCGGGTCGCGGTGGATCACGCCGCCAGATCGGCGACCACGCAGGCGATGTTGTCCGGCGCGCCGGCCGCGTACGCCAGCTCGACCAGGCGCTCGACGGCGGTCTCCGGGTCGTCCGCCTCCGCCAGCGCGGCGTGCAGCGCGCCCGGGTCCACCACTGCCGAGAGGCCGTCGGAGCAGAGCAGGTAGCGGTCGCCGGGCAGCGCCGTACGCAGCGCCAGGTCCGCCTCCACGTCCGTGCCCGCGCCGAGCGCCCGGGCCAGCAGCGCCCGCTGCGGATGTGCCCCGGCCTCGGCCGGTGTGAGCCGCCCCTGGTCGACGAGCGTCTGCACGTACGTGTGGTCCTGGGTCAGCCGGGACAGCTCACCGCCGCGCAACAGGTACGCCCGGCTGTCCCCGACGTGCACCAGCGCGAGCCGGGTGCCACGTCGCACGAGCGCGGTGAGCGTGGTGGCGGGCTGGTCGGTGTCGGTGGCGTGCGCGCGAACCGCCCGGTCGGCCCGGGTCACCGCGTCGGCCAGCGCGGCGAGCAGATCGGCCTGCGGCGTGTCCGCCTGCTCCAACGGCCGCAGCGCGTCCACCGCCTCCGCGCCGGCGGTGGACCCGGCCGGACCGCGTACGCCGTCGGCGACCGCGAGCAGCGACGCGCTCGCGTACGCGGTGTCCTCGTTGGAGTCGCGGACCGTGCCGGTCTCGCAGCGCGCCGCGTACCGGAAGGTGGTCTCGGACATGGTGGTGCCCCTCTCGCTGAGCCTGTCGACGAGGAGCGCGACGGCCCGGCCGCGCGCCGCGGTGTCCGCGCTGACCCGCCGCCACCAGGCGTCGAGCGCCTCGGCGGCGGCAGCGGGCGGCAGGCCGCAGACGGTACGGACCTCGGCCAGCGGCATCCCGGCCCGGCGCAGCCCGGCGATCAGCCGTGCCCGGTCCAGCTGCTCCGGCGCGTAGTAGCGGTAACCCGAGTGCGGGTCCACCGCGGCCGGGGGCAGCAGCCCGCAGTCGTCGTAGATGCGCAACGCCCTGGCGCTCAGGCCGGCCGCGCGGGCGAACGCGCCGATGGTCAGCAGTCGCACCGTGCCTCCCTCACGCTCCTCGTGCCGGTCACCGCGACCGGCACTGATCACGCTGGGCCTTGCCGCAGGGGACGGGTCAAGGCGTCGCTGCCGACAGTTTGGTCAGCATCCGGCCCAGGTGCGGCTCGATCGTGCCGGCCGGCGCCTCGGCCACCTCGGCCGTCGTCCACCAGCGGATGCCGGCGAACTCCACCGGATCGGGCGTGAACCGCTGGTCACGGTGGGCGGACAGCACGTACCAGAGGCTGACGTCGGTGTGCCGCTGCTCCGGCGGGCCGACCGTCTCGGTGACGGTGAGGAACGCCGGGCGCTCGCCGAACGGCGGCGCGAAGACCGCCGCCACGCCCAGCTCCTCCCGCAGCTCGCGGCGCACCGTGTCGGCCGGGTGCTCGCCGGGCTCGACGTGACCGCCGCTCGGCAGCCACATGCCCGCGAGACGGTGGTCGACCAGCAGCACCGCGCCGTCGGCCGGGTCGCGGAGCAGGAAGTACGCGACCAGATGCGGCGACGGCGTACGCGGCTTGGCCCGGCGGAAGATGTCCTCCGTGGCGGCGAGCCAGGTCAGGGCCGCCCCCCGGTGCCGCGCCTCCTGCTCGTCACCAGGTGTCAGCTCGTCCACCAGTGCCCGGATCTCGTCCCGCATCCCGCCGATGCTGCCACCCGGGTACGACAGGGTCAGTCCGGCGGCAGCGGGTTGGCGTCGGCCGCCGCGCGGACGAACTCGCGTACCCGGGAAGTGGTGTTCCCGGCCGGCCACACCGGGCCGCGACAGATCGGCGGCGCGTCGTGGATCGGCACGTAGGCCAGGTCGGGACGGGCGTAGAACTGGCGGGTCTGCTCGCCCACCGGCAGCACCCCGCGCCCCAGCGCGACGAGCGCCAGCATCTCGGAGAAGCTGCCGCCCACCGGGCCCCTCGGCACCGGGCGGCCCGCCGGGGTGCGGTCCGGCGTGCGGTCCTGCTTGAACGCGGTGGAGGTCACCGCCGGGTACTGCACCACCGGATGGTCGCCGAGCACCTCCAGCGACACCGACTCCTCGGCCGCGAGCGGATGGCCCGCGGCCACCGCGAGCACCCGGCGCTCGCGCATCAGCACCGGGCCGTTCGCCATGCCGTCGAAGGGGTACGAGGCGATCAGCACGTCGATCGTGCCGTCCAGCAGGCTCGACCGGGTGCTGGCCAGCGGCGCCTCGTGCACGTGCACCTCGCAGTCCGGGTGGCGCTCGGCGAACCGGGCCACCGCGCGCAGCAGCACCGGCGCTGTCGACTCACCGACGTACGCAACCCGCAGCTCGCCGGTGAGCCCGCGCCCGGCGTCCACGGCCCGCTGCACCGCCGCCTCGACGCCGGCCACCAGCGGGCGCATCTCCTCGGCCAGGCGGGCGCCGATCGGGGTAAGCCGGACGACCCGGCTGGTGCGCTCGAACAGCGGCGCGCCGATGCGGCGTTCCAGCTTGCGCACCACGTGGCTGACCCGGCCGGTGCTCACCCGCAGCCGCTCGGCGGTCCGCCCGAAGTGCAGTTCCTCGGCCAGGGTCAGGAACGTCTCGATCTCGTACCGCTCCAGCACCGGAGCACCTCCGTCGTTGCCTGCGGGTCAACGATCGTAGTCCGGATCGGGCTTGGTCCCGGCGGCGCGGCGGACCAGGGTTGACGGCATGCACAACGTTCTCGTGACGGTGACCGGTTTCGACCACCTCGTGCTCGCGGTGAGCGACGTCGAACGCTCGCTCGGCTTCTACTGCGGCACGCTCGGCCTGGCCCCGGTGCGGGTCGACAGGTGGCGGGCCGGCGAGGTGCCCTTCCCGTCCGTACGCGTCGACGCCGGCACCATCATCGACCTGGTACGGGGCGAGCCGGTCGGGTCCAACGTGGATCACTTCTGCCTCGTGGTCGAGCCGGTCGACTGGCAGCGGGTGGTCGACTCCGGCGTGTTCACCGTGCTGACCGGCCCGGTACCGCGCTTCGGCGCGCGCGGCACCGGCACCTCGATCTACGTCAGCGACCCGGACGGCAACGCAATCGAACTGCGCTCCTACCCGGCCGACGCCTAACCTGGCCCGATGCCGGAGCTGGAACGACTCGCCGCTCACCACGCACCCGCCGTGCTGCGGTTCGAGCGGGAGAACCGGGCGTACTTCGCCCGGTACGTCCCCGACCGGGGCGACGACTACTTCACCGGGTACGCCGCCCGGCACGCGGCCCTGCTGGACGAGCAGGAACGCGGCACCTGCCACTTCCACGTGCTGGTCGGCGACCACGGCACCGTGCTCGGGCGGTTCAACCTGGTCGACGTGGCCGGCGGCAGCGCCGAGCTGGGCTACCGGGTGGCCGAGCGCGCCGCCGGGCGCGGGCTCGCCGGTGAAGGCGTACGGCGCGTCTGCGAACTGGCCCGTACCGAGTACGGGCTACGCCGGCTGGTCGCCTCGGCGGCGCTGGCGAACCCGGCCTCACTGGCGGTGCTCCGGCGTGCCGGTTTCGTGCTCGACGGCGGGGTGTCCGACTGCGAGGTGGATCTGGACGGGGAGCCCGGCCTGCGGCACGCGCTCGACCTCCGTGCGCCCTACGCGGCCGCGTCCCCGTAGGTGGGCGCGCCGGCCGGCTCGTACGTCAGTTGCAGCGTGCCGTGGGCGTGGTTGACCGACTCGGTGAGCCGCAGCGCACTCGGCACCGTCCCCTCGCCGAACAGCCGCTTCCCGGTGCCGAGCACGACCGGGTACAGCCACAGGTTGAGCCGGTCGACCAGGCCGAGGCGCAGCAGCGACTGCACCAGGTCGAGGCTGCCGATCACGTGGACCTCGTCGTGGCGGGCCTTCATCTCGGTTACGCGCTCGGCCAGGTCGCCGCTTACCAGCGACGAGTTCTCCCAGGCCAGCGGTTCGGCGAGCGTACGGCTGGCCACGTACTTGGGCACGCCGTTGAGCAGGCCGGTGAAGGGGATGTCCGCGGGCGCCTCGGGCCAGTAGCCGGCAAAGATGTCGTACGTCTTGCGGCCCAGCAGGAGCGCGTCCATGCTGCTCGCCTGCTGGAACATCACCGCGCCGGACTTGTCGTCGAGCAGCGGCATCTGCCAGCCGCCGTGGCTGAAGCCGCCCTCGCGGTCCTCGTCGGGTTCGCCGGGAGCCTGCGCCACGCCGTCGAGGGTCAGGAACTCGGTCACGATCAACTTGCCCATGGGTCTGCTCCTCCGGTTTCTGCTCGTCCCCCGTCAGACCCGTCAACGACCCGCAACTCATCGCCGACTCCGAGGGACCAGCGACCTGAGACTGCCCGTAAGATCATTCTCTTCGGCAGGCGTACGCCTCCGGAGTCCTCGAAGGCGGATTCGCCATGATCCCCGATCGGACTGAGATAAGCAGCCTCCTGGACGAGGCGCTGGCGGGTGTGGCCGTCGCGTTCCAGGGCATGACGGCCCACGAGCAGGAGTCCAACTGCGAGTGCCACTGGGGCAGCGCGGAGGAGTTGGCACTGCTGAAGACGCCGGACGTGCCGCTCGACGATGACCTGCTCGGCCGGACATACGGCACCGCGGACTGGCACTATCCCGGCCCGCTGCTGCGCCGGATCCTGCCGCAGCTGACCCAGCACCTCGTGGCGGGCGATGCAATTTCCCGGACCGGAGCGCCTGGCCTTGGATACTTCTTCGCCACCGCCCGCTGGCAGGAGTGGCCCGCCGGACAGCAGGACGCCCTGCGGGAGTTTCTGAACGCCTGGTGGCTGCATGTACTGGTCGAGCCCGACGCGAAGGTGTCCGCCCATGACGGCCTCTCCTTCCTCGCCGAGGCGACCATCAAGTTCAACCCGTGGCTGGCAGCCTGGGCAGAGGCTCTGGTCGACGAGGTGACCCGCCGGCGGCTGGTCGAGGCCGTGGATGAGTGGATGTACGACCTGCGGGGCAACGCGCTCCCGTGGCCGAGTTGGCACGACGTCGACACGTGGGTTCCCGCCCTGCAACTGTTTGTCGTCCGACACGCGCCCGGCGCACTGCGGGAGCACAACGCATCGGTCGAACTGCTCGACGACGTCCGCCGGCTCGGCCTGTCCGATCCCGAGCGGTGGGCCTGACAGCCCTCGCGGTGACGCGTCGGATACTCGGCCTGAACGCGCACGGCGCATTGTGTCATCCGATGTTCCGGGCACGGCCAGCGCAAGAAGCGGTAGCGACGACTGAGGCCCCAGCCAGGAAACCTGTCCTGAGCTGGGCGTCCGGCCTCGCCGGCCTGCGTCTCGCCCATGAGCCGCTTCTCCCGATGCTCACCGCCCCAGTCAGCGGCGTCAGCAGCCCTACCTCGTCCGAGCGTCAGGCACGAACCGGCGGCTCGCCGAATCTGGCACCACGGACGACGGAATCGGTCTCGACTTCCTGGACCGTCCAGACGTGACCGACGAAGTCGTCCACCGCGACACCACCGCGTCCGAGCAGCGTCCGGATCGCTGCCACTGCCTCCTGCCGCCGCGACAACCGGTAGTTCACCTGGACCGCCCACGCCGGCCGCTCGCCGACCGCGCACTCCAACTCCGCCACCATCTCAGGCTCCCAGTCGAGGTACAGGTCACGGTGTTCCTCCACCAGCCAGAGGAAGACCGAGCCCGGCGCGACCCACTGATCAGGCTGGGTCTCACCGAGGGAACCCAGGAGCCGCAACACGTCCGCCCTGGACACGGCCGGGAAGACGAACGCATTCTCACTCACGCGCAGAACCATAGGCGCCCCGGCAAGAAGCCGCGGCCATCGGCCGGTGCAGGCTGGTGACCCGTGGAACATCGAAGGCCCTGACCGGGACTGTTGTCCTGATCAGGGCCTTCACGCTGGAGCGGGTGACGGGAATCGAACCCGCACTGTCAGCTTGGGAAGCTGATGTTCTGCCATTGAACTACACCCGCAGGCGGCACCACTCTACCCGAAGGTCACCACCCCCGTGCATCCAGGTGCCCGCGCCACTTCGGCGAGGTGGCTGCATCGGCGGGCGGTTGACCCCGCCACCTCCCCGAGCTGGAGTGGATCAAGCACTCAAGCGAGGCCGGTCGGCGCGAAGTTGCACGTCGGCAACATATGGGCGTTCTCAAATCTGTCGATGAGATGTAACGTCTGCCCCACGTTTCCGAACCGGCGTGACACACCCCCTGCCACGCCGTCAGAAAGAGGTGGGCCCATGGGACTCCGTCCCAACCTGCTGACCCGGCGTACCGCCGGTGTCGCGACGTCGACCCTCGCGCTGCTGCTCAGCACCGCCGCCGTCGGCGTCGTCCCCGCTGCTTCGGCCTTCTCGGCCGCCCCGGCCGGCGTCTGCGCCGAGCCGGCTGACGCCCACGCCGACGAGCACGCGAACGCTCGCGTCGCGAAGGGTGGCAACGCCAAGCTCGACCCGAACCACCTGACCGCCAAGCAGGTCCGTGACCGTGAGGCCGACCTCGCCGCGGCGCAGCGCGAGCGGGCCAACTTCCGGACCGGCGCCGTCGCGCCGCTGGCCACCGTGACGATCCCGGTCGTCGTGCACGTCATCCAGGAGAACAGCACCCGGGCCGGCGGCAACATCACCGACTCGATGATCAACCAGCAGATCACCGTGCTGAACCAGTCGTACGCGGGCTCGACCGGCGGCGCCGCCACCGCGTTCGGATTCCAGCTCACGAAGATCAACCGGGTGACCAACCCGTCGTGGTACCCGATCGTGCAGGGCTCCTCCGCCGAGCGCTCGATGAAGACCTCGCTGCGTCAGGGCGGCAAGAACACGCTGAACATCTACCTCGGCGAGCTGAGCGACAGCCTGCTGGGCTGGGCCACGTTCCCGAAGCGGACGCTGGACAAGATGGACGGCGTGGTCGTGCTGAACGAGTCGCTGCCCGGCGGCACCGCGACCAATTACAACCAGGGTGACACCGGCACCCACGAGGTCGGCCACTGGCTGAACCTCTACCACACCTTCCAGGGCGGCTGCTCCGGCTCGGGCGACAGCGTCTCCGACACCCCGGCCGAGGCGTCCCCGGCGTACCAGTGCCCGACCGGGCGGGACACCTGCTCGACCGCGGGCAAGGACCCGATCACCAACTTCATGGACTACACGTACGACTCCTGCATGTACCAGTTCACCGCCGGCCAGGCGAGCCGCATGCTCACCGCGTGGAACGCCTACCGCGCGGCCTGACCCTCGCACCACGTACCGGTGCCGGCCCTGTCCTCGGACGGGGCCGGCACCGTTTCGTCTCCGGCCGGGTCAGGCGGCCGGGCGGCGGGTGTCGAAGCCGTGCCGGCCGCGCCGTGCCTCTGCGGCCACCGGCTCCCGCCGGGCCGGTTCGGCCCCGCGCGGGTCGAGCCAGACCCGCACCTGCGGCGGGGCGGCGCCGGGCTGGGCCACCGGGTCGCGCCGGGTCAGCATCGCCGCCTCGACCGTGAACTCGAACAGCCGCCAGTCGCCCTGCGGCGACGCGCGGCCGATCCGGGCAAGCCGGGCCACGGTGGCCGGGTCGGTCACCGGCCGGGCGCGGCCCGCGACGTACGCCTCGTCGTCGCTCTCCTCCGGCGGGAACGAGTGCAGCGCGTAGCGGCCGTCGCGTTCGAGGTCGCGGCGTTTCGGCGAGTCGATGACGAAGCACCAGAGGCCGTCGGCGGTGAACACCGGGGAGACCGGATGGACCCGGGGGCCGCCGTCGGCGCGGACCGTGGCGAGGTAGCCGAAGCCCGGCCCGTACTGCTGCATCAGGAGGCGGATCTCGTCGGCGAGGCGGGGCTCGTCGGCGGCGAAGTCGGACCAGGAAGCCATGTGGACACTCTATCGAACACATGTACGAAGATGTAGTGCGACACGCAGGTCACCCGTACCGGTCGCTATGGTGTTCCGATGCTGCTCTCCGACCGCGACCTGGTCTCCGAAATCAAGGCCGGCACGCTCGCGCTGGAGCCCTTCGAGCCCACTCTGGTGCAGCCGTCGAGCATCGACGTACGCCTGGACCGGCTGTTCCGGGTCTTCAACAACCACCTCTACACGCACATCGACCCGTCGATCCAGCAGGACGACCTGACCTCGATGGTGGAGGTGCCGGAGGGGCAGCCGTTCGTGCTGCACCCGGGCGAGTTCGTGCTCGCCTCCACGCTTGAGGTGATCTCGCTGGGTGACCAGCTCGCCGGCCGGCTGGAGGGCAAGTCGAGCCTGGGGCGGCTGGGTCTGCTGACCCACTCGACGGCCGGCTTCATCGACCCGGGGTTCTCCGGCCACGTCACGCTGGAGCTGTCGAACGTGGCGAACCTGCCGATCACGCTCTGGCCGGGCATGAAGATCGGCCAGCTCTGCATCTTCCGGCTCTCCTCGCCGGCCGAGCACCCGTACGGCTCGGCCGTCTACGGCTCCCGTTACCAGGGGCAGCGCGGCCCGACGCCGAGCCGGTCCTGGCAGAGCTGGCGCACCTGGCCGACCCGCTGACGCCGCGCCCGGGGCACCGCCGTCACCGGCGGAGCCCCGGACCACGACCTCAGCCGGGACGGCCGTAGCTGTTGATGTCGCCGTCGTCGACCCGCTTCATCGTGATGGGCTTGCCGGACTGGGAGGCGTGCACCACCCAGCCGTCGCCCACGTACATCGCCACGTGGTGCAGGTCGCTGTAGTAGAAGACCAGGTCACCGGCGCGCAGCTCGGCGCGGCTGACCCGCTTCGTCACGCCGTGCTGCTGGCGCGCGCTGTGCGGCAGCGAGACGCCGCCCTTGGCCCACGCGGCCATGGTGAGGCCCGAGCAGTCGAAGTGGTCCGGTCCGGCCGCGCCCCAGACGTAGATCTTGCCGATCTGGGCGCAGGCGAACTTGACCGCCGCCCCGGCCGGGCCGCCGGGGTAGCCGGCCGGGCACGGCGCCGGGCGCAGCGGGCCGCCGCCACCCTTGCCGTACACCTTGAGCCGCAGCTTCTCCAGCTTGGCGATCTCGGCGTCGATCTGCTTCTTCTTCGCCGCGAGCTGGGCCTCGGTACGCGCCAGACCGGCGATCATCTCGTCCAGCGGCTTCTTCTTCGCCGCCAGCTCGTCGCGCAGCGCGGCGACGGAGCGCACCTGCTCGTGCTGGCGGTGCGCGAAGCGGTCGAGCAGTTCCAGGCCGTTGACCAGATCGCCGGGTGAGCGGCTGCCGAGCAGCGCGTTGACTGTGGAGAGGTTGTCGCCCTTGTAGGCGTCGGCGGCGAGCCCGCCGACCTGGCCGAGCGCGGCGTCCACCCGGGCCTGGAGGGGTGCGATCTGCCGGCCGAGCGCGTCGGCCTGCTTGCGCCGCGCGGCGAGCTGCCCGCGTACGGCGTTGACCTGTTCGATGACCGGTTCGAGCTTGTTCCAGTCGCGGTCGATCTGGGCCTCGATCTCGGCGACCGAGGGTTCGGCGTGTGCCGCCGTGGTGCCGCCGGTCAGGACGACGGCGGTGCCGACCAGGGCGGCGAGGGCGGTGGTGAAGCGGGACCAGCGGGTACGCGGCACAGCCGTGGACCGGTCGACCGACCGGTTCGACGACGGCCGCTGGGCATGGAGTGCCACCGGGCGTCCGTACTCCTTCTTCCGTACCGCCTACCGGGTTAGCTGACGGATTCGGGCGGGAAGGGAGCCGCCCTACCGCATCGCTGCGGATTCACCCCAGGTACCTGGTTCCCCGGCTCGCCCGAAGGCGACTCGGCGGTGTCGGACCGTCACCGACCGGGTTGGACGGTGAGACGTGCGGCCGACGATTCACCAGAGTAGGGACCACCGTTATCGATCCGCAACTTCCAGCGCCGTGACACTCCGTACGCGATGAGGTGCCGCACCCGCGCGGAGGTGAAATTTTCTTTCAGGGCTGATTACCCACTGGAAAGGTATTGACCCTCACGGGTGTGCGGAGTGAGGGTGGAAACGCAGTGACCCCCATCCCTGTCCAGGAGGTTCGATGCACCTCTCCGCCCCGCCGTCTGGCAGACGGATACTGCTCGCCGCCGCCGTGGCCACGGCCACCGCGCTGGCGACGACCGGCCCGGTGACCGCCGCGCCGGACACGTCCGCGCCCGCGAGCGACCGGCAACAACAATACGCCGCCGCAGCAGCCGAGTACGGCGTACCGCAGAACGTGCTGCTCGGTGTCTCCTATCTGGAGTCCCGCTGGGACACGCACACCGGGCAGCCCAGCACCAGCGGCGGCTACGGCCCGATGCACCTGACCGACGCCGCGCACATCCTCGCCGTGCCGGGCAGCGCCCACGTCGACGAGGACGAGGACCCGCGCGGCGACGACGCCCGCCCGCTCAAGCTCGATCCGGCCACGGCCGCCGCACCGAAGCGGGAGACCCCGCTGCCGCCCGCCTCGCTCCAGACGCTCGACGCCGCCGCCGCGCTGACCGGGCTCGACGCGGGGACGCTGCGCACCGACCCGGCCGCGAACATCCGCGGTGGCGCGGCGCTGCTGGCGTCGTACCAGAAGGCTCTGGGTGGGCCGGTCGGTGCCGGCACCGACCCGGCGGCCTGGTACGCCGCGGTGGCCCAGTACTCCGGCGCGGACACCTCGGACGCGGCAGCGGCTTTCGCCGACGAGGTGTACGACCAGCTCGGCCAGGGCGCCAGCCGGACCACCGACGACGGCCAGCGGGTCACGCTCGCCGCCACCGCCGCGCAGCCGGACCGGTCCCGCCTGGCCCGGCTCGGCCTGCGCAACGCCGAGCGGCCGGACGGGCTGGAGTGCCCGGTGCGGCTGGCCTGCGAGTGGATCCCCGCGCCCTACGAGCAGCTCAGCGACGACCCGGGCGACTACGGCAACCACGACCTGGGCGACCGGCCGAAGCAGCAGAAGATCGAGTACATCGTCATCCACGACACCGAGGGCTACTTCGGCCCGAGCGTCGACCTGGTGAAGCGGGCCGACTACCTGGGCTGGCACTACACGCTGCGCTCGGTGGACGGCTACATCGCCCAGCACATCAAGACCAAGGACGTGGGCTGGCACGCCGGCAACTGGTACGTCAACGCGAAGTCCATCGGCCTGGAGCACGAGGGCTTCGCCGGTCAGGGCACCTGGTACACCGAGGCGATGTACCGCACCTCCGCCAAGCTGGTGCGCCACCTGGCGCTGAAGCTCGGCATCCCGATGGACCGCCAGCACATCATCGGCCACGACAACGTGCCCGGCATCACCGCCGCCAACGTGGGCGGCATGCACTGGGACCCGGGACCGTACTGGGACTGGTCGCACTACTTCGACCTGATGAAGGCGCCGTTCCGCAGCACCGGCACGTCCCGTACCGGCCTGGTCACCATCGACCCCGACTTCGCCACCAACCGGCCGGCGTTCTTCGGCTGCAACCAGCAACCGCCCGGCGTCCCCAGCCCCACCCCGCCGGCGCAGCCGTGCCCGTCGCGCGGCTCCTCGTCGGTGATCCTGCGGACCGCGCCGAGCCCGGACGCCCCGCTCGTCAACGACCTCGGGCTGCGCCCGGACGGCACGCCGGACACGATGTACATCTCCGACCACGGCGCCCGCGCCTCCGCCGGCCAGACGTACGCCCTCGCCGGCCGGCAGGGTGACTGGACCGCGATCTGGTACCTCGGCCAGAAGGCGTGGTTCCTCAACCCGGCCTCCGCGCCGACGGCGAAGTGGGCCACCGGCTTCGTGGTGACCCCCCGGCCCGGCAAGGCCACCATCCCGGTGTACGGGCGGGCCTACCCGGAGCAGGCCGCCTACCCGGACACCATCCCGTACCAGGCCATCTCGCCGCTGCAGTACACGTTCGCCGCCGGCCAGCGGTACGCGGTCGGCGGGGTGCTGCCGGGCGAGTACTACCGGGCGGTCTCGTTCGACGGTTCCGCACCGGGTGACCGGACCGTGGTGCGCGGCGAGAACCGCTACGTGCAGGTCCAGTTCGGTCACCGGATCATGTTCGTGAACCTGGACGACGTGCTGATCCTGCCGTCCCCGGTCGGCGCGCCGCGCTGACCGTCACCGCACACGGGAAGGCCCCCGGTCCGTGACGGACCGGGGGCCTTCCCGTTGCCAGGAGGTGCGGGTCAGCTGACCCGGACGAAGCCGGCGAGCGGCTGGGTGTTGATGCTCGACACCTGGACCGGTTTACCGGTACGTGGCGCGTGCACCATCACCCCGTTGCCGAGGTAGAGCCCGACGTGGTGCAGGTCGGAGCCGAAGAACACCAGGTCACCGGGGCGCGCCTCGGAACGGGAGACCCTGCGGCCCTCGTTCCACTGGGCGCCGGTGAAGTGGGTCAGCGAGATGCCCGCCGCCTTGTACGCGTACTGGGTGAGGCCGGAGCAGTCGAACGAGTTCGGGCCGGTGGCGCCCCACACGTACGGGTCACCGACCTGGGCGCACGCCGTCTTGATCGCGGTCCGCGCGGCGCTGCTCACCACGCCGTCGATCTTGGGGCAGCCCGCCGGGCGGATCGAGGTCACCGGGAGCATGGCGGTCAGCCGCTTGATCTCCGAGTCGATCTGCTTCTTCTTCGCCGCGAGATCGTTCTGCTGCTTGATCTCCAGCGCGATCAGCGCGTCGAGCTTCTCCTTCTGCTTGTTGTACTCGTCGCGCACCTTGAGCACACCGGCGATCTGGCGGCGCTGGTCGTCGGCGATCCGGTCCAGCATGACCAGCTGCTCGGCCAGCGTGCCCGGCTTGGTGTTCACCAGCAGCGCGCCCAGCTCCTGCGACGGGCCCTGGATGTAGTACCGGGCCGCGATGTCGCCGACCTTGTTCATGGCGAGCGTGGAGGCCAGCTCCAGCGGCACCATCTTGTCCTTCAGCGCCTTGGACTTCTTCTGGTTGGTGCGGAGCTGCGAGCGAACCTTGTTGAACTGCTCGATGGTGGGTTCGAGCTGCTCCCACTGCTTGTCGATCTGCGCGTCGATCTCGTCCACCGACGGCGCCGCGTGCGCCGGGGCGGTCAGCATTCCGGCGCCGACCGCGGCGGCCGCGACCAGGGTGACCAGACGGCGTACCACCCGTTGGAACCCGGCCCGCCGACCGGGTGGAGCGCTCGGGGCGTGACGTTGAGGGGGCGTGGTTGCCACCGGCACGGACTCCTTTGCAACCGACCGCCGGGCGCCTCGCGAGAGGGAAGTTCGAGGCAGACGACCCACAGCGGTCGGTGCCTCACATTAGGGAAGGCGTCCGATGGAATCAAGGCGACCGTTTGTTCAATCACGTATCCGCAATCGATTGCACACCAAGGGTATTCATTTCACCTCCCGACGATGGCTGTCAATACGTCATCGAGCGTCACCACACCCATCGGCCGGCGTCCGTCGCTGACCAGCACCATGTGGCGGCGTTCGCGGCGCATCGCGAGCAGCAGATCGGCGAGCGTACGGTCCGGCGGCACCACAGCCAGCGGTCGGTAGACAGCGGCCGGCACCGGCGCCCGGCGGCTCGCCCCGGCGTACCCGAGCACGTCCTTGACGTGCACGAAACCGAGCACCCGGCGGGTGGACCGCTGCACCACCGGGAAGCGGGACCGGCCGGTACGGGTCGCCAGCACCTCCAGCGACGCCGGTGAGACGTCCTCGGCCACCGTCGTCACCGTCGACCAGGGTTGCAGCGCGTCCGCCGCGGTACGGCTGTGCAGGGCCAGCGCGCCGGTGATCCGGGCGTGCTCCTCGGCGTCCAGCAATCCCTCGGTACGCGCCTGGGAGACCAGCCCGGCCAGTTCCTCGGCCGTGAACACGGTCTTCACCGCGTCGGTCGCCTCCACCCGCCACCACCGCAGCACCTGCCGGGACGCCCACTTCATCGCCAGCAGCAGCGGCTTGGTGGCCAGGCAGAACGCCAGCATCGCCGGGCCGAGCCAGAGCGCCGACGGCTCCGGCCCGGCCAGCGTGATGTTCTTCGGCACCATCTCGCCGACCACCGTGTGCAGGAACACCACCACTGCCAGCGCGATGACGAACGACACCGGGTGCACCGCCGAGGCGGGCAGCCCCAGCGCGGCGAACGGCGACTCCAGCAGGTGGGCGAGCGCCGGCTCGGCGATCGCGCCGAGGCCGAGCGAGCAGACGGTGATGCCGAGCTGCGCCCCGGCGATCATCAACGGGATCTGGTTCATCGCCGCCAGCGCCAACCGCGCCCGCTTCGACGTCGCCGCCAGCGGTTCGATCACCGTACGGCGGGACGCGATCAGCGCGAACTCGCTGCCCACGAAGAACGCGTTGCCGAGCAGCAACACCACCGCCACGAGTAGTTCAGGCACCGTCGTCGGGCTCCTCGGGGCGCACCACCCGCACCTGCTCGATCCGGTGCCGGTCGACCTCCACCACCGTGAACTCGTACCCGGCCTCGTCGACCGTCTCGCCCGGCACCGGGATGTGGCCGAGCCGCGCCATGAGGAAGCCGCCGAGCGTCTCGTACGGCCCGTCGGGCAGCCGGAACCCGGTCTGCTCGACCAGCTCGTCGGCGCGCAGCACACCGTCGGTCAGGACGGTCCGCTCGCCGCCGGGCACTGTCAGCTCCACCGGGCCGAAGCCGTCCACCGCGTCCGGGTCGAACTCGTCGGCGATCTCTCCGACCAGTTCCTCGACCAGATCCTCCACGGTCACCACGCCGTCGGTGCCGCCGTACTCGTCCACCACGATCGCCAGGTCCGCCCCGGCGGCCTTGAGCGCGGCCAGCACCCCGTTCAGGTTCAGGCTCTCCGGGACGTACACCGGTTCCCGGGCGACGGCGGCGACTGTGGTGGCGGCCCGGCGGGCGAGCGGCACACCCAGCGCGTCGGGCACACCGGCGACGCCGGTGACCAGGTCGAGCGTCTCCTCGTACACCGGGAACCGGGTCCGGCCGGTCCGCCGGGACGCCTCCAGCAACTCGGCCACAGTCGTGGTGGCGCGCAACGCGGTCACGTCCACCCGGGGCGTCATCGCCTCGGCGGCCCGCTTGTCGCCGAAGCGGATGGTGCGGCGCAGCAGCATCGCGGTGTCCGGCGGCAGCGCACCGGCTCGCGCCGAGATGGCGGCGAGCAGACCCAGCTCCTCCGGGGAGCGCGCGCTCGCCAGTTCCTCCTGCGGCTCCACGCCGAGGCGGCGCACCAGCCGGTTCGCGGACTCGTTCAGCAGTCGGATCAGCCAGCCGAAGGTACGGGAGAAGGCCCGCATCGGCGCCGCGGTGGCGAGCGCGGCCGGCATCGGGCGGGCCAGCGCGAGGTTCTTCGGCACCAGCTCGCCGAACAGCATCGAGATGAGCGTGGCCAGGGCCAGCGCGAGCAGGCCGGAGAAGCGTTCCGCGCCGCCGAACGGATGCAGCAGCGGCGTGAAGATCCGGGCCAGGGCGGGCTCGGCCAGGTAGCCGGTGAGCAACGCGGTGAGCGTGATGCCGAGCTGCGCGCCGGAGAGCTGGAAGGACAGCTCTCGCAGCGCGCGGCGTACCGTGACGGCCCGGCCGTCCCCCTCGTCGGCCCGCCTGTCGATCTCCGCCCGGTCGACCGTGACCAGGGCGAATTCGGCCGCCACGAAGAACGCGTTGCCGGCGGTCAGCAGCACGAAACCGACCAGGGGCAACAGCGTCAGAAGCAGAAGGCCGTCGATGCGCGTGATTGTGGCACGCGCGCGCCGACGGCGGACCCCCGTGGCGCGCGACGGCGGCGGCACCGCATGGGTGCCGCCGCCGTCGTGGTCCGGCTCCTGCCGGGTGTACGCCTCAGCTCGCGGCCGGCGCGACCTCCGGCTCACCGGCCGGGGCCTCCGGCTTGACCGAGCGCAGCAGCACGCTCGCCACGTCGACCACCTCGACGTCCTCGCCCGCGCCCTTGCCGTTCACGCCGTCGTTCAGCATCGTCGAGCAGAACGGGCAGCCGACCGCGATGGTCTTCGCGCCGGTGGACATGGCCTCCTCGACCCGGTCCACGTTGATCCGCTTGCCGATCTTCTCCTCCATCCACATCCGGGCGCCGCCGGCGCCGCAGCAGAAGGAGCGCTCGCTGTTGCGCGGCATCTCGGTCAGCTCGCCCTGGATCGAATCGCCGAGCACCTCACGCGGCGCGGCGAAGATCCGGTTGTGGCGGCCGAGGTAGCACGGGTCGTGGTAGGTCACGCCGCCGTCGACCGGCTGCACCGGGGTGAGCTTGCCGGCGCTGACCAGGTGGGCCAGCAGCTGGGTGTGGTGCACCACCTCGAACTCGCCGCCGAGCTGGCCGTACTCGTTGCCCAGGGTGTTGAAGCAGTGCGGGCAGGTGGCGACGATCTTGCGCTTGCTCTTCTCCCGCCCCTCGAACGCCTCGTTCAGCGTCTCGACGTTCTGCTGGGCCAGCATCTGGAAGACGAACTCGTTGCCGATGCGGCGGGCCGGGTCACCGGAGCAGGTCTCGCCCTCGCCCAGGATGGCGAACTTGACGCCCGCCTCGTTGAGCAGCGTGGCCACAGCGCGGGTGGTCTTCTTGGCCCGGTCCTCGAACGCGCCGGCGCAGCCGACCCAGAACAGGTACTCGAAGTCGTCGACCTCGCCGACCCGCGGCACCTCGAACCCGAGGCCCTTGGTCCAGTCCTCGCGGGTGTTCTGCGGGGCGCCCCACGGGTTGCCCTTGTTCTCCAGGTTGCGCAGCATGACGCCGGCCTCGGAGGGGAAGCTCGACTCGATCAGCACCTGGTAGCGGCGCATGTCGACGATGTGGTCCACGTGCTCGATGTCCACCGGGCACTGCTCGACGCAGGCGCCGCAGGTGGTGCAGGACCAGAGCACGTCCGGGTCGATGACGCCGCCCTCTTCGGCGGTGCCGATCAGCGGCCGGTCGGCCTCGGCGAGGGCCAGCACGTCCATGTGGGCGAGCTGCGCCTCGGTGGCCTTCTCCTCGCCGGTCAGGTCCTTGCCGCCACCGGCCAGCAGGTACGGCGCCTTGGCGTACGCGTGGTCGCGCAGGCTCAGCACCAGCAGTTTCGGCGACAGCGGCTTGCCGGTGTTCCAGGCGGGGCACTGCGACTGGCACCGACCGCACTCGGTGCAGGTGCTGAAGTCGAGCAGGCCCTTCCAGGTGAACTGCTCGACCTGGGCGACACCGAACTGGTCCTTCTCCGGGTCGGCCTCCTCGAAGTCCAGCGGCTTGCCCTCGCTGGTCATCGGGCGCAGCGGGCCCAGACCGGAGCCGGCCGGCTTCTCCGGGTCGCGCTTGAAGAAGATGTTCGGGAAGGCCAGGAAGCGGTGCCAGGCCACGCCCATGGTGACGTTCAGCGAGATCACGATGAGCCAGGTCATCGAGATGCAGATCTTGATGAGGGCGGCCACGCTGACGCCGGCCTCCCAGTTCGGGAGCACCGAGCCGACCGCGTGGCTGAGCGGGGCAGCCCAGACCGGGTACTCGAAGTGGTCGGTGGCGACCTTGAAGCCCCGGATCACGAACCCGAAGATCAGGACCAGCAGGACGACCCACTCGACGAAGTAGCCCTGCCACATGGTCGAGCCGGTGAACCGGGAACGGTTCTCCGCGCGGCCGGGCCGGTTGCGCAGCCGGATGGCCATCAGCACCAGGATGCCGACCAGGCCGAGGATGCCGATCCACTCGGTGACCAGACCGAAGATCGTCCAGTGCCCGATGATCGGCAGCCCGCCGCCGGTCGAGACCACCTCGAAGTAGGCCTCCAGCACCAGCAGCGACAGCACGATGAAGCCGACCATCACGAACCAGTGGGCGGCGCCGACCACGCTCCACTTCAGCATGCGGGTGTGACCGGCGGTCTCCACCAGCATCTTCTTGGTGCGCGCGCCCTTGTCGCCGAACCGCTCCGGCGCGGGCTGGCCGAGCCGGATGACGGCTGTCATCTTCATGACCGCGCGCACCGCAAGCCACACCGCCACGGCGGTGATGGCGGCCGCGAGGATCGTGGTGACGATCTGGACGCTGCCCATCGAGTTGGCCTCCCGGTCTGCTGCCTTGTCCGTGCAGCCTACGCGCAAGGTTACCCAGCAGTAACGTGAGTCTTCTCGCACCAGGCCACGCCGCCCTGCGCACACCTTAGGTGGAGCGGCGTCGAAGCGCCGGGCAGGGGCGGCGTGGCGTGAGCTACGCCGGGGTGGGGCAGTGCCGGATCAGCGCCAGCGGGAGAGCAGGATCAGCGACGAGACCATCGCGCCGAAGCCGACGGCGAGGTTCCAGTAGCCCCAGCTGGCGACCGGGTACGCCTGCTCGGACAGGTAGTAGAGGACCAGCCAGCCGATGCCCACCACGATCAGCGTGACCGCCGTGACCGGCAGCCAGATGGGGCTAGGCTTGCGCGTCGACGCCGTCGCCGTCGGACGCACGTCCGTCGGCGGGGTGTACACCTTCTTCTTGCGGACCTGAGACTTGGGCACGACGCTCTCCAGAGGGGGGTACGACCTCGTCCGGCCTGACAACCGGGCGCGAGGGCGACGGTCCATGGCCAATAATGTTCGACAGCTAGCGTAGTCCCGACGGACCGTCCAGGCCACGAATGGGGCCAGGCCGGTGCACTCAGTAACCGGAAAGAGCGGACTTTCCGGGTCGAGCAGGTCGGCTCGCACCGGCGCGGGCCGGAACGAAACGACGGGAAAGGGAACGCCCGGTGGAGTACACGTCCGGCGCCGCCTCCTGGCAGAAGGTCCTCCGCCGCGCGGCAGCCGCCCTGCTGCCCCGGCGCGCCCGCCAGCGCCGCCCCGGCTGGTCCATCGGCGTACCACTGATCGCCGCCGCGGCAGGCCTGCTCTTCACCACCACCGCCACCACCGCGGGCGGCACGTCCCTGCGCGAGGACCGCCGGCCCCAGCTCACCCAGCTGATCGAGGACCGCCGCGAGGAGGTCGCCGCCAGCGAGGCGAAGGCCGCCCGGCTCCGCGCCGAGGTGGAGGACCAGACCGCCGCGCTCGCGGGCGCCGACGGGCCGATCAAGACCGAGCGGGACCGGGCCGCCGCCAGCCGCCAGGCCGCCGGATTCACCGCGCTCACCGGCAGCGGCGTGACGGTCGAACTGAACGACGCCGACCGCCGGCCCGACCAGCCGCTGCCCAAGGGCGCCAGCAACGACGACCTGGTGGTGCACCAGGGCGACGTCCAGGCGGTCGTCAACGCGCTCTGGGCCGGCGGCGCGGAAGCCATGTCAATCATGAACGTCCGCGTGCTCAGCACCAGCGCGGTACGCTGCGTCGGTAACACCCTGCTGCTGCACGGCCGGGTGTACTCCCCTCCTTTCAAGATCGTGGCAATCGGCGATCCCGCGGAACTCCAGCGGGCGCTCGCCGCCTCTGAGGGAGTGCGGGTGTTCAAGGAAGTGGCCGACCACTACCAACTCGGGTACGTCGAGCGCGTCTCCACAGTCACCGTGCCGGCGTTCGAGGACTCCACCGCGTTGCAGTCGGCGACGGTGCCCCGGTGACCGGCGGCGACCCCCGGGAACGCGCCGGCCACGACCGCCGGGAGGAGCCGACAGCGTTCCTCCCCCGGGTCGAGCGTCCGGCCCCGGCGTCGCCGCCCCCGCTCGACCTGCCCTGGCCCGACGCCGGCCCGGCCCACACCGCTCCGGCCCGGCGCGGCCCGGA